>DASQDN010000611.1:0-13158 GCA_035634155.1 Bryobacteraceae bacterium
CAGCGAGTGGTTCCGGAGCCCGAGCCAGTACCTGTTCCAGTGCCTCCGGTGGCGCCAGAGTGTCCCGTACCTCCGCCCGAACCAGTCGTGCCGCTTCCCGACGTGCCCGTGCCCGATGCGCCAGTCGTGGAGCCGGCGCCGACCCCAGTGGACCCGCCGCTCATGTTTCCGGTCGCGCCGCTGGCGCCCGTACCACTGTTCCCGGTTGTGCCGCTCCCGGGTGTACCCGAAGCGCCTCCGGTCCCAGTCGCCGCGCCGGTGTGATCGGTTGCGGCTGCTCCGCCCTGGGCTCCTTGCCCGGCATCGTTGGATCGATTGCGTGTGCCCGCGTCGTTACCTGCACAACCCGCGAGAACAAACCCGAGGGCACACGTGATTGAGAGAACGCCGTTTCGCAGTTTCATGTGAACTGACCTCCGTTAGCAGGACAGGAACGTCCTACCTATGAGAGCCAGAGGCGTTTGAAAGATTGCTTACATTAACTGTGTTGCTCCCGGATCGGGCCGATCATTGGGCCCGCAGTTCACTTCGGCGCAACCAGCCGATCAGGAACAAGGCGGCAAGTAGGAAGAGCGGGCCGGCGATAGCAAGATTCCAGTCCAGTCGACTGCGGCCCATTGCGGCGATGTACCCCACGGCGAAGGCAGCGAACACCACCGCGCCGACCCATTCCCAGCGCCATGCCAACACCAGAACCAAGCCGTAGACCATTGCCGGGATCAGGTGCACGGCGAATTGCGCGAGTTTCGTTCCAAGATTGGCTTGGCCACTGAACGAGTCCAGCGCGAACAAGCTGAGGAACACGCCGAAGGCTACCGCCAGGACGCGGGGCATCCAATAGAACGCGGTTCTCACCGGAGCACCCCCATGAGAGTTTGAAAGGTTTTCATAGCCCCAGCATGCGCCGGAAAGTCAGCCGAAGTAGCTTCGGTTTGCCTTCGTTTACCCTTCGCGAGTTCTTCCGAAATCACGGATGTGCTTGATGGCGCTGCAGATAGCTCGTGACGCCGTGTCTGATTCGCGTGGCCGCCTCAGTCTGCGCCGTATCCGGCTCCAACTCGTAAGAATCGGCCCAAATCAGCTTCCCAGAACGAACGTCAGCCATGCGAGCAGTGATCCTGATCCGGTCGCCGACGTGTTGGATGGTACCCTCCACCAGGGCATCGAGCCGCAGAACCCGAGACATGAACGCGACCGGAACCCCTTTGTCGTGGTAGCGGTGTACGGTTCCCGGCGAGGTGACGTAGACCCGCTCGAGCTTCGCCAGTTGAGCGGCCAGCGCCTCTTCCAGCCCTCGAGACAGGCCCGCTTCGGTCCCCGGCGCCCCGATCCATTCGAACGGAACCACCGCTACGCTAGCGTATACACCTGAGCCTCGTGGCAAGTAAGGGCCACCCGCATAGAACTGCGAATGGACAACGAGTCCCCCCACCAGCAGCGCGGCTGAGACGGTTATCAGTATGAGGAAGGGACGACGGCTTCGGCGCGCCGGTGGCTCCGGCATTGGCGCAGGCGGAACGTCGTGCAGGACGTCGGCCACGAACCGGTACCCGCGACGAGGCACCGTTTCAATAAAGGAAGCGTCGTCCGCCTCATCTCCGAGAGCTTTCCGAAGGAGCGATACATTGCGCGCCAGCCCTACATCTTCGACCGTGGTTTCCGGCCACACGCGCCGCATCAGGTCGGCTTTCTCCACGATCCGGCCGCGCTCCTCCAGTAGCACATGCAGCAGGTCAAGTGTCTTGGGCGCCAGTGGAACAGGCTGGTCGCCCCGGTACAGCGCGCGCTGTTCCGAGTCGTAAGTGAACGGGCCAAAATGAACTCGCGAGTCGAGCACGCCTCATCGTAACGGCGCGATCAAGCAAACGCAATTCAAACGAAGCCATCCTTTTCGTGACTGACAAGGTTGAACGTAAATGCCCAGCCGCGCTGCTGATTGACCGCGAGATCGATCCACAGCATGGCCATGGCCTCCAGGTAGCGAGCGTTACGCAGCGGGCCCACGTCCACCGGCCGCAATCGCGTCGCCGTTACCAACTTTTCGACGATGCGTTTCGCTTCAGCGTCATCACCGCAGAAGAAGCCGTCGATGGTCTGACCTTCCACCTGATCCAATCCCAACAGTCGTGCGCCGGCTGAATTGAATGCCTTAACAACGCGAGCCCCGGGATGTGCGCTTTGCAGTCGTTCGGCAGTGGAAGTTGTGCCGCCGTACAGCAATCCGTCAAGGCTTGGCGTCAGCGGATTGGTGCAATCGATCACCACCTTGCCCGTCACGTCGCCGCAGGCTGCAAGGGCTTCCTCGGACGAAGTTCCCGGTACGCACAACACGATCACCTCGGCTCGCGCTGCCGCCTCAGCCGGGGTCGGTTTGCCTGCCCGAGTTGAAGTCTGCACCCGATGGCCCGCGTCACTCCATAAGCGCGAAAGCGCTCCGCCCATGTTGCCTGCTCCAAGCACCGCGATTTGCATTTCTAAAGCGTACGGTGTGCATGCAAGGGGCGCAAGTACGCACTTTTTATGCCCTAACCGCCGATGTAAATTCGAATACATGCCAATTTGAGGAGTGTCCCGTGAAAACAACATCGACAGGCTCGGCGGAAAATGGAAGCCTCTCATTCTGCATGCCTTGAAGCAGATGCCCTGCTCTACGGC
Source organism: Bryobacteraceae bacterium (assembly GCA_035634155.1). Taxonomy (GTDB): domain Bacteria; phylum Acidobacteriota; class Terriglobia; order Bryobacterales; family Bryobacteraceae; genus DASQDN01. Next base: position 2,656 of record DASQDN010000611.1, read on the forward strand.
GGGTTGCGGGGGTAGTTCCGGGGGACCGCTCCGTCTCGCCTACATGTGCTCGCGAAATGGGGGGCATCTCATCGCAGGCGCGAAAGGAAATACTAAAAGCCGTGAAGTGAAGATTAAATGGGGTCGGTCTTTCTGGACGCCTCATCAGTCCGATGTTTCCAAGTTATTTTTTTATGATTTCTACGTGACGAAACGCGATCAGCTCCGTCAAACCCCCAGTCTTTTCGGGGAGGGTTTTACCTTGAACAATCGAACCCTGTGGGGGCGCTTGCTCCTCACTTTGTGTGTACTGCCTTGCTTTATGTTTGGTCAGGCATCCGATGGAAACCTAGTCGGCATTGTTACTGACACAACGGGCGCTGCCCTTACGGGCGCGACTGTTAACCTGGAAAATCCAGCCACCGGCAACAAACTCACCACGGTTAGTGGAACGGACGGAACGTACCGTTTCAATAACATCCCTGTCGGAACGTGGAATCTCAGCGCAACACAGCCCGGTTTTGCAACATCAACGGCACTGAATTTGCGAATAGAATCTAATCGCACCGGTACGGTGAACCTGACACTTGAAGTCGGCGCGGTCACCACGATGGTCGAAGTTCAGGATACAGCGGTCATCATTGATACGACCACTGCGAACCTTTCAAACACGTACAACACACGGGCAGCCGAGTTGCTCCCGATCACCGGTTTTGGAAGTGGCTCGACAAACCTCGGGGTGATCAATCTCAGCCTTTTGAGCGCAGGCGTTACCTCGAGTGGCGGAGCAGGATACGGCACCGGTCCTTCCATCGGCGGGCAGCGCCCAACCAACAACAACTTCATGATCGACGGGATGGATAACAACCATCGAAGCGTGACCGGTCCGTCCACCACCGTGCCCAATGAAGCAGTAGCTGAGTTCTCGCTACAGCAGAACCAATTCGGCGCCGAGTTCGGTCAGTCGAGCGGCGGTCAGTTCAACACGATTCTGAAGTCCGGGACGAACGAGTTTCACGGGTCAGTCTATGAGTACTTCCAGAACAAGCATCTGAGCGCGATCGACGAGTCCTTCAAGCGTGGCAAAAGACCGGAGGACATAGTGGCTCCGCGTTTTGACCAGAATCGTTTCGGCGGAACCTTGGGCGGACGCATCATCCCGAACAAGTGGTTCTTCTTCGGAAATTATGAGAAGACGGTGCTGGGACAAGCTTCGACACCGGCGGGCGCAGTGTCGGCTCCAACGGCCCAAGGCATCCAGATCCTCGAAGGACTGCAAGGCCAAGGCATGGTCAATGCTCAAAACCTGGCAAACTTCCGAAAGTTTGTGCCGGTGGCGCCGTCCGCTGCACGGACCGTACCGGTAGCCGGACAAGAGATCCCCATCGGCATAATCGCCGTAGCTGGACCCTCGTTCTCGAACTTCGACACCTACCTGATCACGAGCGACTTCAACATTTCCGAGCGCGATCAGATCCGTGCCCGCTACATCTACAACAAATCGGATACCATCAACACCACCAGCGTGACGCTGCCGGAATTTTTCACTCCGGTGAAACTGAGCTATCACTTCGCGACGTTGAGCCACTACCACACGTTCGCGCCAACGGTGACCAACGAACTGCGAGCCGGGTATCTGCGCCGCGTGGACGACCGCCCGGTGGGAGAGCAGGCCTGGGCCGGCGCCGATGTATTGCCGAACGTTCAGTTCCAGGACCTGGCGCTGACAATCGGCCCAAACTCCAGTTATCCGCAAGGGAACCGGAACAACACCTTTTCTCTTGTGGAGAACCTGAACTGGACAACAGGACGTCACACGCTGAAGTTCGGCTATGACGGCCGAAAGCTGAACAGCACCAGCATTTTCGTGCAGCGAGTCCGTGGTGACTATATTTACAACACCTTCGATCGGTTCCTGCGTGATATTACGCCCGAGTTTGCCGAGCGATCCGTGGGGGGCTTTCCGTTCGTTGGTAACAATCTGTCGCACGCATTGTTCGCTAATGATGAATGGCGTATTCGTCAGAACCTGACCCTCACGCTAGGTTTGCGCTACGAGTACATAGGCGTGCCCACCGGATCGAAGCAGCAGGCCCTCAACGCCATTGCGAACGTTCCTGGTCTGATCGAGTTCAACGAGCCGAAGGCCACAACCAAGGATTTTGCTCCACGTGTGGGTCTTGCCTGGTCTCCTGGGCAGGATGGTAAGACGTCGATCCGGGCCGGCTTCGGGATGGCCTACGACCAGGTCTACCAGAACCTCGGCGGCAATACATTACCCCCGCAGTTCTTCACTACGATTCAGGCCCATGTCGATCAGCCCGGGGCGCCGAACTTCCTTCAGACCGGTGGCATCAGCGGGGCTCCACGGCCGGTTACTAGCGCCGCGCGAGCACGCCAGTTGACCGCATCCTACGTCACCGATCAGGTGCGTCCTTACTCCGTCACCTGGAACTTCGGGATCAATCGCGTGTTTGGCGAGGATTACGGAGTGGAAGTCCGCTACGTGGGTACCCGCGGCGTTCATCTGCCGATGCAGATCATTCTGAACCGGCCAGCCGGAGTCACTCCGGAGCGCAGCCTTCCTACGTTCCTGGAGCGTCCCTCCCAGGCGGCGCTGGACGCCTTAACCCTCACGCGCAACGATCTTCAGCCTGGGTCCGTTGGGAATGCATATACTCTGGCAGGTTTCACAAACGGGATCACGACATTCCTGCCTCAGGGGAATTCGTCGTATCACGGCCTGGCTACCCAGGTAAACAAGCGCTTCTCGAGAGGTTTGCAGTTTGTCGGCGCGTACACCTGGTCGCACAATATCGATGACTCAACGGCAGCGCTGAACAGCACGGTGCTGACTCCTCGACGTCCACAAGACTTCTTGGATCTGCGGGCGGAGCGGGCTTCCTCCGCGCTCGACCGGCGTCACCGGTTCACCTTCGCTCCTGTGTATGAAACTCCCTGGTTCAAAGACAGCAACAACTGGGCTGCCAAGAATCTGTTGAGTAACTGGATCATTACGGGTATCTACATCGTGGAAACGGGAGCGTGGGCCACAGCCCGAAGCGGTATCGATTCCAACCTCAACGGTGACCCGGCAGCCGATCGCACAGTCATTAATCCCGCCGGTGACCCGCGGCGCGGAAGCGGGGTGCAAGCCCTCACCAATTCCGCGGGGGCCATCGTCGGCTATCTCGCGGAAGATCCGACGGCTCGCTACATTGTGGCGGGCGCCGGAGTTTACCCGAATGCCGGACGCAATACCATCCGGCTGCCGGGCATCAACAACCTTGACCTGACGGCGGGCAAGCGCTTCAACTTCACAGAACGGGTGAACGTTCAGTTCCGCGCGGAGTTCTACAACGCGCTGAACCGTCCGCAATACACTGCCGGAGTGCCGAACGCAGCCAACCTGCGCACTCGGGTGGGCGGAGCGGAGACCACGATGCTGATTCCAGGCTTCGTTCGAAATGCAGGCGCTGCGCTGCAGACCAATTCTGCGTTCCTGGCGCCCGACTTAGCATTTCAGAGCAATGCTCGTACCGGACAACTGGTCTTGAAGCTAGAGTTTTAACCCATCCGGCGCCAGGTTCCGAAACGGATCTGGCGCCGGATTTTCATATGCCTCAGAGGTCCTAGCCGCCCCCAACAAACTGCACAATCTCGATCTGCGCCCCGGCATCCACTGCCGTTGTCGCCCAGTCGGCCTGCCGCACGATGCCGCGATTCAGCTCCACGGCCACCCGCGCCGGCTCGACACCAAGCCATTCCAACACTTGAATCACAGTCAAACCGTAAGGAATGGAACGACTTTCGCCGTTCACCGTCACCCCGATGGTTTGACACCCTTCCTTGAGCGTCATACTATCTAATATTAGGCCCGAGTACGCGCTTACGCACCCCCTCATGCCTGCAAACTATTACGAGCTTTACTTTCCAATCCTTACGCAGGTCATCCTGGCCGCGGCCGTAGCCGCTGGCCTCGTCGGTGGCGGCCTTTTACTGGGCAAACGCGTTCGAAATGCGGCGAAGGACACGCCCTACGAGTCCGGCATGCAGCCGCAGGGCTCGGCGCGGGAGCGGTTCAGCGTCAAGTTTTTCCTGGTGGCGATGGTCTTCATCCTGTTCGATATCGAAGCCATCTTCCTGTATCCGTGGGCGGTAGTTTACCGTGAACTGGCACAGCAGTCCCGGTTCTTTCCGTTCGTGGAGATGCTGTTGTTTATAGTTTTAGTGCTGGCCGGCTTCTTCTACATCTGGAAAAAGGGTGTCCTCGATTGGTCGCATGAGGCCATGAAAGCCTTCCGGGAAGAAAGTTCGAAGCCCAAAGTCTCTCGCCTCGGCGGTGGCTACACCCTGACCGAAGACGACCGCCCGGCGCAATTGATCGAAAAGTAATCGGAAAATGATCTCTGATCAGGTTCGTGAAATCCCGGTAGTCGCAGCCCTGCTCGCTCGTTTCCCCGACGCGGTCACCGCAGGAGTGCTGCGTTTGAATGAGTTAGCGCTCGAAATCGATCCGGCGCAGATTCTGGAAGTCTGCCGCTTCCTCAAGAACGAACAAGGCTTTCGACGATTGAGCGCCATCACCGGCGTCGACTGGCATCCGATGGAGCCGCGGTTTGAAGTGGTCTACCTGCTTCATTCGATGGAGCGTCGTGCCGACCGCCTTCGTCTGAAGTGCCGCCTGCATGGCGATAACGCTGAGATCGAATCGATCACATCCATCTGGCCGGGCGCCAACTGGTATGAGCGCGAAACCTTCGACCTGTTCGGCGTCCGCTTCCGCAATCACCCGAATCTCACCCGCATCATGATGCCGGATGAGTGGATTGGACATCCCCTTCGCAAGGATTTCCCCGTCCACGGCCACCGGTATAGTTATCAGGACGAGTAGTACTTGCCATGAGCGATTCCGACCTTAAATCCACCACCGCAACGCTCGAGACCACGCCCGAGGAGATCGAAAAATCCTCCGCATCTGAACGCCGCCGCATGACTCTGAACATGGGTCCGCAGCATCCCTCGACCCATGGCGTGCTGCGTGTCTTGCTTGAGCTCGACGGCGAAACGGTGATGCGCGCGTATCCCGATATCGGGTTCCTGCACACCGGCATCGAGAAGCAGTGTGAAGCGTTGACATGGCAGCAGGTGGTTCCGCTCACCGATCGGGTCGACTACCTCAACAATATGGGCAACAACCTGGTGTACGCACTGGCAGTGGAAAAGCTGCTGAACGTCACCGAGGAAATGCCCGAAGCCGTGAAGATGATGCGTGTCCTGCTGGCCGAACTGCAGCGCATCAACAGTCATTGCGTCTGGCTGGGCACGCACGCGCTCGATATCGGCGCGATGACGGTGTTCTTCTATTGCTTCCGCGAACGCGAAGACATCCTGCGGCTGTTTGAAATGATCTCCGGCCAGCGCATGATGACCAGCTACATCCGACCCGGCGGACTCGCGCTGGAGCCTCCGCGCGGCTGGTTCAAATCCGCGCGCAAGTTCATCGACGCCTTCTCCGATAAGGTCGACGAATACGAAAACCTTCTGGCGAAGAATCCGATCTGGCTGCAGCGCACGCAGGGAGTCGGACACGTCTCGCTGGACGAACTGCTCGATTGGGGCGTGACCGGACCCATGATTCGCGCCGCCGGAGTCCCTTGGGATATCCGCAAGGACGAGCCGTACTCGGGATATGAGAAGTACAACTTCGACGTCGCCACCCGTACGGAGAACGACGTTTGGGCCCGATACCGCGTACGCATGCAGGAAATGCGGGAAAGCGCCAAGATCGTGAAGCAGGCCCTGGATGGGATCCCCGATGGGCCGTGGCAGCTCGATATTCCGCGCGTGACCCTGCCTGGCCGCGAAAAGATGAAAACGCAGATGGAAGCGCTGATTCATCACTTCAAGATCGTGACCGAAGGAATGCGCGTGCCGGCGGGCGAGGCCTATCAGGCAGTGGAATCGCCGCGCGGCGAGATTGCCTACTACGTGGTCAGCGACGGGTCCTCGCACCCGCACCGCGTGTTCATGCGCACGCCGAGCTTCGGCAACCTGCAGGTGCTGCCGCCGATGGTGGAAGGCAAACTGATCGCCGATACCATCGCCGCGATGGGCAGCATGGATTTCGTTCTCGGAGACGTAGACCGATAATGACTTTTTCGCCCGAACTCGAACAGCGCATTCAAAAGCTGATGACCTCGTATCCTCCGGGGCGCGTTCGCTCGGCTCTGATTCCGATGCTGTTGTATTGCCAGGATGAGCTTGGTCACATCTCCGAGGAGCTGATGGCGGAGTGTGCGCAGCGGCTCGGCCTTTCGCGGCTTCAGGTGGATGAGGTGATCGGCTACTACTCGATGCTCCACAAGAAGCCGTGGGGCAAGTATCACGTGCAGGTCTGCACGAACGTCAGTTGCCTCCTGCGCGGCGCGGAAGATCTGATGGAGCATGCTAAACAAACGCTCGGCGTCGGTCACAAGGAAATGACCGAGGATGGCATCTTCTCGCTCGAAGAAGTGGAATGTATGGGCGCGTGTTCCTGGGCTCCCGCCGTTCAGATCAACTACGATTTTCACCACAATGTAACCCCGGAAATGCTGGATCAGTTGCTGTCCGGCATTCGTCAGTCGAGGCAGAAGGTTCAATAATCAATGCTTTTCAATGAACCCAGTCCGCTGGAAGTGAAGGTTCTCAGTCGACGGTTTGAGCTTCCGAATTCCGCGTCTATCGATACGTTCCTGGCCAACGACGGCTACAAGGCTTTCATGAAAGCCGTCGCTATGACTCCGGACGATATCATCAATGAGGTGAAAGCGTCGAACCTGCGCGGACGCGGCGGCGCGGGCTTCCCGACCGGCATGAAGTGGTCCTTCGTGCCTCGTAACGCAGACAAGCCGAAGTACATCGTCGTCAATGCGGACGAATCCGAGCCGGGCACGTGCAAAGACCGCGTGCTGATGGAGAACGATCCGCACCAGTTGCTCGAAGGCATCCTGATCGCCGCACTGGCGGTGGGCGCCAAGGCTGGATACATCTACATTCGCGGTGAGTATCGATATCTCATCGAGATCATGGACAAGGCGATCGCGGAAGCGTACTCCAAGGGATGGCTCGGCAAGAACATCAACGGCACCGGCATCGACTTCGACTGCTACACGCATTCGGGCGCCGGCGCATATGAGTGCGGCGAAGAATCGGCGCTGCTCGAGTCGCTGGAAGGAAAGCGCGGCATCCCCCGCATTCGCCCGCCGTTCCCGGCAGTCTCGGGAGCATGGCAATCGCCCACAGTTCTGAACAACGTTGAAACCTACTGTGCCGTGCCCTCCATCATTCTGAATGGGGGCAAGTGGTTCGCCGACCTGGGTACGCCCAAGAACGGCGGCACTCGCATGTTCTGCCTATCCGGCCACGTGAACAAGCCGGGCGTGTACGAACTGCCGATGGGCTTCAACCTTCTGCGCATGATCAACGAAGTGGGCGGAGGCGTCTGGCATGGCCGCAAGTTGAAGGCTGTGGTGCCGGGTGGATCTTCATGCCCTGTGCTGCGCGCCGACGAGTGCGACGTGGCGATGGATTACGACAGCGTTGCCAAAATCGGGAGCATGCTCGGCTCCGGGGGCGTGATGGTGATGGACGAGACGACCGACATCGTTCGCGTCGCCCTGCGCACTATGAAGTTCTATCAGCACGAAAGCTGCGGTTGGTGCATCCCCTGCCGGGAAGGTACAACGTGGCTGAAGAAGCTCCTGCAGCGCTTTGACGATGGCCATGGCCAGTCGAGCGATGTCAATCTGATCGGGGAAGTCGCCAAGAATATGTTGGGCCGTACCTTCTGCCCGCTTGGCGATGCGGCGGCGATGCCGACTATCGCGTTTGTGGAAAAGTTCCGTCACGAGTTCGAAGCGAAACTGGCGGTTGCGCCGGGCTCGTTTGAAGACAGTAGCCGCCTGATTCAAGTTGTCTAAGAACCCAAACAATGGCTGATCTCGTAAATCTCACGATCGACGGAAGGCCGATCCAAGCCGCTCCGGGCACGCTGGTCATCGAGGCCGCGCGCACGCACGGCATTGAAGTGCCAGCATTCTGCTATGTGCCCGGCTTCTCACTCCAAGCCGCGTGCCGCATGTGCCTGGTCGAAGTGGAAAAAATGCCCAAGCTCCAAACTGCCTGCACTTTGGCAGTGGGAGAGGGCATGGTGGTGCGCACCGATTCTCCGGTTATCAAGCAAGCTCGCAAATCCATGCTGGAGCTGCTGCTGACCAATCATCCGCTGGACTGCCCGGTTTGCGACAAAGGCGGCGAATGCGAGCTGCAGGATATGGTATTCGCCTACGGGGCCGGCGAGAGCCGTTTCACCGAGGTAAAGCACCACGTCGATGAGAAGCAGTTTTCCCCAGTGGTCTTCTTCGATGCGCCGCGCTGCATTCTTTGCTATCGCTGCGTGCGCGCCTGCAATGAAGGCATGGGAGTTGGCGCTCTCGGAGTCGTCTATCGCGGCGTTGTCAGTGAAATCGCGCCAAGCCATGGCGATCACCTTGAATGCGACGAATGCGGCCAGTGCATTGACATCTGCCCCGTCGGCGCACTAACCAGCGAGTCGTACCGCTACAAAGCGCGACCCTGGGAGATGAACCACACTGGCACCATCTGCACCCACTGCTCCAACGGCTGCAAGACGACGCTGGGTGTTCGCAACGATCACATCCTGCGCGGCAACAATCGCGATCAATCCGGCATCAACGGCGATTTCCTTTGTATCAAGGGACGTTACGCGTTCGACTTCACGCATCACCCCGAACGATTGCAATCACCCCTGCTCAAGGTGAATGGTGAATTTCAACCCGTCTCCTGGTCACGAGCGTTGCTCGCGGTCGCCAAAAAGTTCGGCGAAGTAAAAGCCGCTGGCGGCAAGTTTGGTGTCGTCGGTTCGAACCACACCAGCAACGAAGAAAACTACTGGCTGCAGAAGTTCGCCCGCGAAGTCCTGAACACCAACAGCATCGACCATCACCGCACCGGAGATCTGCCGACATTCTTCGATGCGTTGAGCGGCCGCACGGATGCCCTTGCCACGGTAGCCGACCTGTACAACACCAAAGCCGCCCTCGTGATCGGCGCGGATTTGTCGCAGCAGCAACCGCTGCTCGCCTACCAGCTCCGAGCCAACTGGCGCCATCATCAAGCCGCCATCTACACCGTCACCGAAGGCCCTGTGCGCGAGCGCAAGTACGCGCGCCAGATGCGCATCGCCCAGCCTGCCCAGCAGATGGATGCGGTCGAGTCGCTTCGCACGGAACTGGCTTCCCACGGCGAACTGGTTATCCTTTTCGGCGACACCATCAAAGGCGACGCCATCCGCCGTCTGGTCGCATTCGGCGATTCGCTCGGCGTGCCGGTCAAGTACGTCTGCCTGGTTGACTATTCAAATTCCCGCGGTGCTGCCGACATGGGCCTGCTGCCCGACCTTGCGGCCGGCTATCACGCCGCCGCGTCCACGCCCGGTCTGACGCTGCCGGAAATGCTCGGCGCCACTGACCTGGATGTGCTGTGGGTGGTCGGCGCGAATCCGCTGGCCGGCGGCGCCTCCTTCGCCGCGTCCAATGCGTTCGTGGTGGTCCAGGAGATGTTCATGACGGAAACCGCCAAGCGCGCCGACGTGATCTTCCCTGCAGCTTCGGCATACGAGAAGGACGGCACCGTCACCAACGTGACCGGCGAAGTCCAGCAGCTTCGGCGTGCGCTAAAAACCATGGGCACCAAGCCGGATTTGGAGATCTTCGGCTCGATTGCCAAAGAGATGGGCATCCGCGACTTTATCCCTGCGAACCCGGAAGCCGTGTTCGACCAGATTCGCGCCAACGTGCGTGGGTATAATGTTCCATTACCCATCCTGAGGACCGGCGGAGCGGCGCTCACCATGCCTGTCAACGGTCGCGTGCCAGTCGCATCTCGACCCGATCTGGTGCAGTCCAACCGCGATACGCTCTTCACCTCAGGTTCGCTGGGGCGCTATTCGGACAAGCTGAACAATGTGATGGAACGGGACCGCGTCCGCCTCTACGATTCCGGTGTGACCGCTCCGTAAATCAATGGATAACTTCTTCGTCATCAGTCTGATCAAGACGGGTCTGGTCGCTTTTGTTTTCCTGACGGTGCTTGCGTATTTGCAGTGGGTGGAGCGCAAAGTGCTGGCGCACATCCAACTGCGTCCCGGCCCGTATCGCGTCGGCCCGCACGGTCTTCTGCAGCCGCTGGCGGACGTCATCAAACTGCTCACCAAAGAAGGATTCATTCCTTCGAACGTCAACACGTTCTTCTATCTACTCGCGCCGTTCCTGGCTGTCACCATCGCCCTGATCTCCATTAGCGTTATCCCCTTCGGCCCGGAGATCGAGATCGGCGGTGTCCGCACCTTGATGCAGCTAACCGATGTGAATGTCGGAATCCTGTTCATCCTCGCGCTTTCCTCGGTTGGCGTTTACGGCGTTGCGCTTGCGGGTTGGGCATCCAACAGCAAGTACGCTC
>DASQDN010000612.1:0-6637 GCA_035634155.1 Bryobacteraceae bacterium
GGTACGGCCCCATCAACTCCTTACGCAGCTTCTCTTCCTGCTTGCGCCGTTCTTTCTCAGTGAGGGGTTTCGCCACCGTTTCACGTTCGGCGGCGGCCGGGTTTGCCTTCTTTTGGGCCTGGAGGAGGCTTCCGAAGAGCAGAAGCGCAGACACGGAATATACGACGGAGAGGGATTGTGCTTTCATGGCGACCACGTTCCTCGGATCACTTGCCTGTCGGAGTTGACACTCAGAACTAGCTTAATTTTACCGCCAAATCGGGTCGGGTGGTCAATGCTAAAGAAAACGCAAGATCCCCGATCCCGACCGGCGGCGACCTGACTCAAAAACTTGCCACTTTAGACGCGATGCCGGACCTTGAAGGGTACGTTCGTTGTAGCGCTTACCTGTGGGCAATGGCACTGTCCACCGGTAAATGCCGCAGGGTGGGCTCGGAAGTGGTGACGCGCGCCGCAAGCCACCGGTCCACAGACCATGCGCCGGCTCCGCGCAACATCAGCGCAACCGACATGGCGATGGCGAGCAAGTGATACTCATATCCCTCACCCTTTTGCGCTCCCGACCAGTTCATGAACAAACCGAAGTGCGCGTGCACCATGAACACCGCGACTGCCATAACCGAAGCAATGCCAAACGCCGCCACGCGTGCCAGCGCGCCAACAACCAATCCGAGGCCGCCGAAGAATTCAGCCGCGATGGCGAGAAAAGCGAAAACGGCCGGAATGCCCATCTGCGTCGTGAAAAAGCCCATGGTCGCATCGAATCCGTTGCCGCCAAACCAGCCGAGCATCTTCTGGGCGCCATGCACGAAGAACAGACCGCCGAGCACAGTACGTAGCAGCGTCAGACTGAAATCGTTAGCAGTAGAAAGTAGTCGAGTAAGCATTTGTGGTCTCCTTATGTTGATTAGTCAACTGTTGGACGCGCCTAAAACCTTAAGACGCCGCCCGAATGGAATCTAAAACCTTCACAAGCGCGGCCAGGTCACTCTCGGTCGCGTTCCCTACACCAGATGCAGATTGAACTCGCAAAGGTTCATCCGCCCGATTCAAAAGTTCCTGTCCGGCATCGCTGATTCGGCAAACCACTTGGCGACGATCGTCACAGCCGCGTTCCCGCGAGACCAGTTTCTTAGCTTCCAATCGGTCGATCATGCGCGTGATCCCGGGCGCCTGTTCAATCATGCGTTCCGCAATGTCCAGGGTCGGAAGCCCGGCACATCCCGCGCCCCTGAGGATTCGCAACACGTTGTATTGCTGGGGAGTTATCCCGAACGGTTCCAAAACCTTCGCGGTACGCCGACGGATCACATCCGCAGTGTGCAAAATCCCTAATAGCGCTTCTTGCTCAATCGACGAAAAGGGAACCCGCTGACGGATCTCATCTTGCAGTTGAGAGGTAGCAGGTGATGACATGCTCACAGTTTACATGACAACAGCTAACTGGTCAACTATTGTTTCAACGCTCCTATTCGCGTATTCTGCACTTACCAGCATGAGAATTCAAATCATCTTCTACAGCATGTACGGACACATCTACACGATGGCCGAAGCGGTTGCCGAAGGAGCTCGGCAGGTCCCCGGAGCTGACGTTTCCATTTATCAGGTTGCCGAACTCGTCCCCGAAGAAGCGTTGGTACGCACCGGGGCAAGCGCAGCACGAGGGCGCTTCGCCCACATCCCAATAGTGGAACCTTCCGTAATGGCCGACGCGGACGCGATCATCTTCGGCACGCCGACGCGCTTCGGAAGCATGGCGGCTCAGATGCGCAACTTCCTCGACCAGACCGGACAGATGTGGGCGAAAGGCACGCTCATCGGCAAGGTAGCCAGCGTCTTCACCTCCACGGCGACGCAGCACGGCGGGCACGAGACCACCATCACAAACTTCCACACCACGCTTCTTCATCACGGGATGATCATTGTCGGAGTTCCCTATTCCTGCCCAGGACTCACCGATATGAGCGAGATCACCGGGGGCAGTCCGTACGGAGCGGGCACCCTGGCTGGGCCTGACGGTAGCCGTCAACCAACCACGATCGAACTCGACACCGCGCGATTCCAGGGACGGCACGTCGCCGAGATCACGGCCAAGCTGACCCGTTAGACTGAGACATATGCGACGTTCGATTTCCGCATTTGCACTGCTCTTCGCTTTTGTCGCAGTATGGCCGGCCGCCGCTGAAACCAAGCTTGGGCAGCCGTTGACGCTAAAGGAAGCCATGCCGGTAGGCGACCTAATGACGGATCCGGCCGCTCACGTCGGGAAGGTCGTACAGGTGAGCGGCAAAGTGACCGAAACGTGCCAGATGATGGGTTGCTGGATGAGTCTGACCGACGCGAAATCGAATCGCCGCGTGCGCATCAAAGTGAAGGACGGCGAAATGGTGTTCCCGAAATCGGCGGTCGGCAAGATGGCGATTGCCGAAGGCACGTTGGTGAAGCTGGAACTCACGCGCGAGCAAGCGATTGCCGCTGCCAAGCATGAGGCGGAGGAGCAAGGTCGCTCCTTCAATCCGGGTTCGATCAAATCCGGGACAACGATCTACCAGATCGCTGGAACCAGCGCCGTTCTGCTCGACTGACCGATCATGCTTAAACTTATCTCGCTCGCCGTTCTCGTGGCGACGGCGCTCACGGCGGCTCCTGCCGGCAAGAAGCCGAAGCTCGTCGTCGCGATAACGATCGACCAGTTCCGGTATGACTATCTGACTCGCTTCCGCGCCTCGTATAAAGGGGGGCTGGCGCGCATGTTGGACCGCGGCGCCGTATTCACCAACGCGCATTACGACCACTTCCCGACAGTGACCGCGGTCGGCCACGCGACCATCCTGAGCGGAGCGCTGCCGTCGATCAGCGGCATTGTCGGTAATCAATGGTTCGACCGCGAAAGCGGCAAGCAGGTGACCAGCGTCAGCGACGATCAATCCGAGTTATTCGGGGGAGTCGCCGGCGCTCGCGGCTCGTCGCCGCGGCGGCTTCTGGTAAGCACGTTGGCCGATGAGCTGCGCATGGCGAACCCGCAATCGAAAGCGGTTGGTCTTTCCAGCAAGGACCGCAGCGCCATCCTGCCGGTGGGACACATGGCAAACGGCGCCTACTGGTTCGACACGACCACGGGGAACTTCGTCAGCAGCAGCTATTACTTTCCGCAACTGCCGGCCTGGGTGGTGAAGTTCAACGAGAGCCGTATTGTCGACCGTTGGGCAGGCAAGGAATGGCGAGCGGTTGACGGCCCTGCCGCCGACAAGCCCTTCCGTGTGCTTCCAGCGGCGGGCAGCAAGTCCTACTACGACGTCCTGGACCGCACACCGTTCCACAATGATCTGCTGGTTGCCTTTGCGCAGGCGGCGATTGAAGCCGAGCAGTTAGGCGCGGACGACATTCCCGATGTCCTTTCCGTAAGCTTCTCCGCGAACGATCGCATCGGCCATTCGCTGGGGCCGGATTCACCGCAAGTGCGCGACGTGTCCATTCAAAGTGACCGCTCCCTGGCGGACTTCTTTGACTACCTCGACAAGAAGATCGGGGAAGGGAATTACATCGCTTTCTTGACGGCCGACCATGGCGTAGCCCCGTTGCCGGAAGTCATGCAGAAGCGAGGCATGCCGGGCGGACGAATGCCGGAAGGCGTCGTACTCAACGCAGTTCGCACGGCGTTGGCGGCTCGATTCGGGGATGGGAATTGGGTGGTCGGCAGCTCGGGCCCGGCTCCTTACCTGAACTATGCGTTGATCACCCAGAAGAAGCTGAATGTCGAGGAAGTGCAATCGGTCGCCGCGGCCGCTGTGCGCGACCTGCCGCATATCTATCGCGTATACACGCGTTCGGAACTGCGGCGCGGCTCGGGCATTGAGGATCTGATTGACCGCCGTGTCCGCAACGGCTTTCACTACCAGCGCGCCTCCGACCTGTTCGTTGTTTCCGAGCCGTACTGGCTGTTTGAATCCTCCGGCACCTCGCATGGAACGCCTTACAACTATGACTCGCATGTGCCGATCCTGTTCTTCGGCGCAGGAGTCAAACCGGGGCGCTACAACAACCCGATCACCGTGAACGATGTCGCCCCCACTCTGGCGACAATGCTGGACGTAGAAACTCCGTCGGGATCATCGGGACGTGTGCTCACCGAGATGCTGACCGAGCAATAGCCGCCCGTTGAAACAATCAGCGCCGGCAGATCGTCTCCGAGGCGGGGAGTAAAGCGATGTCAAACGACGAAAGAAATCTGGTAGAAGATCCGACGGCGCACGAGGACATCGAAACGGCTCGCAACATGCCCGATGCCGCGAACGCCCAGCAGTCACTGGAAGGCTATGCTGCGATCAACTCGGCTCCGGATTCGGAGATCGCGCAGCTTGCTTACGAGTTGTATCAGCAGCGCGGAGAGGAACAGACCGGCGACGCGGATGGCGACTGGTTCCGCGCGGAGCAGGAGGTTCGCCGCCGCCGCCAACAGCGCGGGTCCTAGCGCACGACGGCCATATTGCCTCGACCAAAAGAAGAAAGCGCCCTCGGAGAACAACTCCGAAGGCGCTTTTGTAATGTTTAGCCGAGGGACTTAGCGAGTGGAGCCGCTGCCCGTGCCGCTCCCGGTGCTGCTGCCGCTGCCAGTACCGCTGCCGGTGGTGGAACCGGAGCCCGTGCCCGACTTGCTGCTGGAGCCAGTGCCGGACGTGCTGGAGCCCGAACCGGAACCCGAGCCGGATCCCGAGGTGCCCCGGTTCCGTGTCCCGCCGCTGCCCGATCCCGTGCCCGAGCCGGAGCCAGTTGCGCCCGAGCCGCTGGTGCTATTGCCGGTCGTACCCGAGGCGCCCGCGCCTGAAGTCGTGCCGGAGTCACTCGCATTCCCCGAGCGGTTGTTGTTGCGGTTCCGGCGGTTGCCCGTCGTGCCGGTCCCGGTTGAGCCGTTTGAACGATCGTCAGTGGTCACGCCCGCGCCCGCACCCGTCGAGGTGGATCCGGAGCCCGAAGTTGAGGAACCAGACTGCTGGGAGCCACCGCTCTTTGATCGGTCGGTTCCGCTGGTGGTTCCGCTCTGCGCGAATGCGCACGGCAGCGAGATCGCCGCTGCCAACGTGGTAATCAGGAATTTCTTCATGGAAAACGCTCTCTCCTTTCGAGCCGTACTCCAGAGACTGCTCACAAAAGGTGACCATTTCTCCAATAACGGTGATCCTCCATACATCCAGCGACATCAGCGCAACGTGCAAAGCGGGTCGCCGATCACGATGTTCTGCCAACTCAGAGCAGGGATTGCGATGTAGTAGCTTTCGGCAAGGTTGCGTCCGCTCAGGTACGCCGGAAACAGGTAATCCGGTCTGGGTGTCAGGTGTAGATATGGTTCGTAGACGTGCCCCGACGCGCCTGTGGCTCCCTCGGCGATCAGGTCGGCGGTCAGCGTCTGGGGAGCGCCCGCGAACCAGGTTCGGTGATCTTGCCACGTTCCAAGATTCCACGAGTCCGGTGGCTTGGCGAAGGTCCGGCCGTTGGTAGACACGTACTCGGTCGCGATCGCGCCCGGCAACCATTCGAACCCAAGCTTTCTCTGCTTGCGGTTGGAATCGTTCGACCCCCAGGACGCATAGCCAATCACGCCCTTCTGCCCGTAGAGGACCTTGGTCGACTCCTCGATCACCGTGCGATCGGCCGGCAGCAGGATGGCCGCATTGCGCAGCCATTCATCCCCGGAGCGATCGGACCCGGATTCGCGTAGATCGAGGAATACGCGTCCCCGGTTCTTAGCAGCGAGCGACCGGTCGATGACCGCCTTCACTCCAGGAAGATCGTAGGCGGCGAGGCGCGTAACCATGTAGATCGGGAACTGCGGATGTCGGAATGTGGCGTTCTCCTGTCGATAAAAAGGATTCGCGACGGTCCCGGCGAGCGGATTCTTCATGCCGCGCAAGATCTGGTAAAGGAGGGTCAGTTCCGAATCGACCGACGCCTTGTCCCCATTGGGTCCGTCGCTCCCATTCACCCGAAGCGGTACTCCTTGCGTCGTCACGATGTAAAGCACCGAGTCGGTCAATTTTTTGCTTCGAAGGCATGCGCCCACTGCGCTTGCGATGGAGGAATCGAAAACCTCGCGCGAGATCGTTTCCTGGTCCGAAGTTCGGATCGTGCAAACGTTGGCGGCCGGAATCACGCGGCGCTTGGCGTAATACTCACCGATCGCCCGCGACAATCCGGAATTCGCGTTAACCACCAGCAGTACGTTCTCCGGGCCGGCAGCCGAGCATGACACTGTGAGCAGCGCGAGCGCCGCCGCGCTTCGTGCAAAGCGCTGAGCCTGGGGAAATGTCACATTGCCGATGGTATAATCGGGCTTTAATCCGTCGCAACATTAAGTCCGCCGTTCGCAAGGGCCTTGCGGTTCGCCCAACATGGATCTCGACCAGCTACACACCTTTCTGGAGATCGTACGGCTGAAGAGCTTTTCGAAGGCTGCGCAGACGTGTTACCGGACGCAGCCGGCCATCAGTGCGCAAGTGCGCCAACTGGAGCAGGAGCTCAACTGCACGCTTTTCGAACGCTTGGGGACGCGGATTGCCCTCACCACAGCAGGCAAGATCTTTAGCGAGTACGCCGAACAGATTCTGCAGCTTCGACGCCGTGCCCAGGAAGTGATCAACGA
>DASQDN010000613.1:0-1569 GCA_035634155.1 Bryobacteraceae bacterium
GCAGCGTCAACGCATGCCAGGAATCGCTATCGGCCTCGCGCCCCTTCAAGGAAAGCACCGTCCGAACCCTCTTCCAGCGACTTGAGCAGAAGGGGTACGTGCGGCACGAGGCGGATGGTCGAACCTATCTGTATCACGCCATGAAGCCGCGAAGCAACGTCGCCGCCACCGCGGTGAAGCAGATCATTGACCGCTTCTGCGGCGGCTCGCTCGAAGAACTGCTGGTTGGAATGGTGGACAACGACCTCGTCGACCGCAAGGAACTGCGGGAGCTGGCACGAAAGATTTCGGCGAAGAAGCAGGAGCGTGGGCGATGATCAACGCGATCGCATGGGCATTGGCGGAATGGTCGGTCCGTGCGGCCCTGCTGGCCGGTGTGGCGGGAGTGCTTCTGTGGCTTTGTCGCGTGCGCGATGTGCACGTGCGCCTCACGGTCTGGACCGGTGTCCTTGCATGCGCGATGCTCATGCCGGTCGCGACGCTTTGGATAGAGCCAATCCCGTTGTGGATCGCTTCGGACGCGCAGCCGCAGGTTACATTTCTATCCAGCGAGATCTCCACCGCGCCCCTGTCATCTGGCGGCGACAGTCCGTCGTCGCCGCGGCCGGACGCCCGCGTCTCAATCCCGTCGATCCTAGTCGCCGGCTGGCTCGTGGGAGCCTTCGTCATGCTCGCGCGGCTCGCGATCGGCCTGTGGCTCGCAAAGCGTCTGCTTGCGCGAGCGACTGAGATCGAAGTCGGTGTACGCGAGTCACCAATGGTGTACGCTCCCGTGACCCTTGGCCTGTTTAAGCCCGTAGTCTTACTTCCCTCCGACTGGCGGGATTGGGACCCTGACAAGTTACGCGCGGTTTTGGCCCACGAGCGTTCTCATGTGACCCGCCGCGATCCTCTCCGTCAGTTCGCGGCCTCCATCCTTCGGAGTGTCGCGTGGTTTCATCCGCTGGCCTGGTGGATCCGCGCACACCTGTTGGAACTCGCCGAACTAGCCAGTGACGATGCGGCAATCGCAATTACCGGTGACCGCATCACTTACGCCGAAGCGCTATTAGGCTTCATAGCCTCCACCCGAACAGGCAATCGCATCGAAGGAGTAGCCATGGCAACACCCAAAACCCGAGCGCGTCGAATTGAGCGGCTGCTTGCATCCGAGCACAAGATCTCCCGTCCCATCGGGGTCATCGGCAGCACCGCCGTTACCGCCGTGCTCATCCCGCTGCTTTATCTTGCAAGCGCGACGCGTCCGCAGGAATTGCAAGCGCAAGCGCTCGAAGCGCCTCGTCCGTCCGCGCCGGAAGCTCCGCGCATCGAACGTACGCCACAGCCGCAGCTTTGCAGCCAGTCGTCTCCATACAAGGCTTGGCTGGAGCAGGACGCGGTATACATCATCTCGCCGGACGAACGACGCGAATACTTGAGCCTGAGCGCACTTAATGCCTGCAAAGACTTCATCGAGAAGTTCTGGCTGGGGCGCGGGACGGCGGCGAAGGAAGAGCATTACCGCCGCATCTCGTACGCGAATGACCGCTTCAGGACAACCGTTCCCGGATGGCAGACCGACCGGGGGCG
>DASQDN010000614.1:0-4867 GCA_035634155.1 Bryobacteraceae bacterium
GCCCGGGTCCTCTACCAATGGAACGACCTGGACGGCGCCGAGCAGCACGCGCGGCAGAGCCTCCACCTCGCGCGGCAGTATGAGAGCGTTGTTGACAGATTCATCATCTGCGAGGTGTTTCTGGCCCGCCTGAAACTGGCCCGGGGAGATGTGGACGGCGCCGCGGCTATTCTCGCTCAGGCCGACCAGGCCGCGCGCCAGCAGAACTTTGTGCACCGCATCCCTGAAGTCGCCGCCGCGCAGGTGCTGACGTTGCTTCGCCAGGGCAACCTGGCGGCAGCGGCTCATCTGGCTGAGACCCACCAGCTCCCTCTCGGCCAGGCCCGCGTCCACCTGGCCCGCGGCGACACGTCCGCCGCACTGGCCGTGCTCGACTCTTGGTGCCGGCTGGTGGAGGCCAGCGGGTGGGCGGACGAGCGGCTCAAGGCGATGGTCCTCCAGGCGGTCGCGTACCGCGCGCCCGGCGACAAGGACAAGGCCGTGCAAGTGCTGCGTGAGGCGCTGGCCCTGGCCGAGCCGGGCGGCTTCATCCGTATCTTTGTGGACGAAGGCGCCCCCATGGCTCAGCTCTTGTCCGCGGCGTCCGGTCGTGGGATGATGCCGGACTATATTGGGAAGCTGCTGGCTGCCTTTGCGGCCGAGCCGCAGAAGGGTGCAGCCGGGTCTTCTCTGCCCGTTGCCCCACCCGCCCAGCCCCTGATCGAGCCATTGAGCCAACGCGAGCGCGAAGTTCTCCAGCTCATGGCCCAGGGTCTCTCGAATCACGAGATTAGCGAGCGGCTCTTCCTCGCCTTGAGTACCGTGAAAGGGCACAATCGCAATATCTTCGAGAAATTACAGGCCCAACGGCGCACCGAGGCTATCGCCCGTGCCCGCGAGCTGGGTCTGTTGTAGTACTATCCCTCAACCATACCCTGAACCCTACTTTAGTATCTATACATCCATACCCTCTTCGAGATAAGCTACTGGCGCGGGGTGCAGGGGGCGCGTAGGGGCTGGTCTCAGACCCGTCCCTCCCTGCCGGGGTGTGGGGTGTCCCCACAAACTGCCTTCTTATTCTCAACCGTGAGAATGTTGGCCTTCGGCCCGCATTGAGCCTTCTTTGAGAGAGGGAGTGGCAAGGAGGAATTAAATGGATATCTACGAAGCACTGTACACGACCCGCGCGATGCGGCGGCTGAAACCTGACCCGATCCCCTATGATGTGCAGGCGCGCATCCTCGACGCGGCCATTCGCGCGCCCACCATCGGAGAAGGCTGGCGCTTCCTCCTGGTCGACGACGCGGAGATCAAGTCTCAGCTCGCGCCGCTCTACCGGCAGGCATTCGAGCGCATGGTTGGCGGGCAGCTTGGCGACGCCCTCGCCGACCTGCTGAAGGCCGATACGCCGATGGGCCGGATGGTTCGATCGGGCGTTCATCTGGCGCATCACTTTGCCGAAGCCCCGCTACTGCTGATTGGATTCGGCCGCAGCAAAGAGGGCAGTGGTATCTACCCGGCGATCTGGAGCGCGATGCTGGCAGCCCGCGCCGAAGGGATCGGCTCTACCCTGACAGGGATGATGCAGACCTACTTTGCGGACGAGGTATTCGACATCCTCGGCGTGCCGAAGGATGCCGGCTGGTACATCCACGGGGTCGTTCCGATGGGCTACCCAACCGGCACGTGGGGCGTCGCTTCGCGCAAACCGGTCCACGAGGTCGCGGCCCGCAACACCTGGCAGGGCGACCTGGGTTTCACGGTGCCGGAGCCGTTGTGGCCGAAATGATTTGGTGCAGCGAAGAGCCGCAGGTACACGGTCATGTCAAACAAACTCAACTCGCACATTGATTCAAGCCAACCGCCCACCTATCAAGTCAGGATCAAGGGCCATCTGGGTGGTCAATGGACGGACTGGTTCGGGGGTCTGAAGATCACCCTGGAAGACAACGGCGACACGCTTTTGACCGGCTCAGTGGTCGATCAGGCCGCGCTGCATGGAGTGCTAAAAAAGGTGCGCGATTTAGGGATGACGTTGCTCTCGGTCAATAGCGTCGAACCCGGCCAGGCAGATCCTTCAAAAGAGTAAGAAACGTCACCCCTCGTAGCAGAGCGCTCGACAAGGTGAAGTTCGAGGAAAACGTATGAAAGCCGTTGTCTACACGGAATATGGATCGCCGGACGTTCTTCAACTCGGAGACGTAGAAAAACCTGTCCCTCGAGACGATGAAGTATTGATCGAGGTCCATGCGGTATCGGTCAATCGAACCGACTGGGAGATACTGAGAGGGCAACCGTTGTATGCCCGCATCGGGGGACTTCGAAAGCCACGGTACCGGATACTCGGATCCGACGTTGCCGGGCGGGTTGAAATGGTGGGCAGCAACGTCCGGCGATTTCAACCAGGGGATGAAGTCTTCGGGGATCTCCTGGCTGGTATGGGTGGTTTTGCCGAGTACGTCTGCGCTCCTGAAAGGTCCCTGCTGCTGAAACCGGCCGGTCTGACGTTCGAGCAAGTCGCGACCGTCCCGCAAACGGGAGTGATCGCCCTGCAGGGGATTCGCGACAAAGGACGGGTCCGGCCGGGGCAACACGTCTTGATCAATGGCGCCGGTGGCGGCGTCGGCCTGTTTGCCGTGCAGCTTGCCAAATCATACGGGGCTGAAGTAACCGGGGTGGATAACACCGGCAAGCTTGACTTCATGCGCTCGCTTGGCGCGGACTATGTCATTGATTACACCCGGGAAGACTTCACCAACAACGGAAAGCAATACGATCTCATACTCGATCCTATAGCGAATCGTTCGGCGTTCGCCTACAGGCGGGCACTCAGGCCCAATGGAAGTTATTTCTTGATCGGGGGTTCTATGTCAACACTGTTCCAGGTTCTGCTCCTGGCGCCGTGGATTCGAAGAACCGCTGGCAAACATATACGCCTCCTGGCGGTGCGGCCAAATCTGAAAGACTTGGCTTATGTCACGGAGCTCTGTGAAGCCGGCAAAATCGTCCCATTTATCGATAGGCAATTTTCGTGAAGTGAGGTGCCCGAAGCGCTCCGGTATCTGGGAGAAGGACGCGTCAAAGGAAAAATCGTCGTCACCGTGGCACAGAATGGCAAAACCTGACCGATTGGAGGAATGCGTATGCAAGCAGTCGTGTTCCACAGGTACGGCTCCCCTGATGTCGTGGAACTCCGCGAGCTGGACAGGCCCGTCGCCGGGGACGGTGAAGTGCTCGTGCGAGTTCGCGCGGCGTCCGTCAATGCCCTTGACTGGCGCGTCACGACGGGCCGGCCCTACTTCGTTCGCATGATGGAAGGGCTGCCCAAGCCAAAGAATCCACGCCTGGGCGTCGATCTGGCCGGGCAGATTGAAGCGGTCGGCAGGAACGTGACACGGTTTCAACCAGGCGATGAGGTCTTCGGCGCGCAGCGCGGCGCCTTTGCCGAGTATGTGTGTGCCCCTGAAGAGGCATTGGCGCTGAAACCGGCCAACCTCACCTTCGAGCAGGCCGCGGCCGTCCCCGTGGCGGGGCTCACCGCCCTGCAGGGTCTTCGCGACAAGGGCCGGGTTCAGCCCGGACACAACGTCCTGATCAACGGCGCGTCGGGCGGCGTGGGGACGTTCGCCGTGCAGATCGCCAAATCGCTCGGCGCGAACGTGACCGCTGTGTGCAGCAGCAGAAATGTGGCGATGGTCCGCTCGCTCGGCGCGGACCAGGTCATTGATTACAGGCAGGAGGATTTCACCCGGAGCGGGCAGCGATACGACCTGATCTTCGACGTCGCCGGGAACCGTTCGTTGTCGGCGTGCAGGCGTGTCATGAGCGCCCGGGGGACCTATGTCGCGGTCGGAGGACCCGACGGTCGCTGGATTGGACCCGCGGCTCCTCTGCTCAAAGCGCTCTTGTTGTCACGCTTCGTGAGCCAGAACCTGGTCCCGTTTGTGTCGGCGCTCAGCCAGGCCGACCTGGTGGTCCTGAAAGAGCTCATCGAAGCCAACCAGGTAACACCGGTCATCGAGAGGTGCTACCCCTTGAGCGAGGTTGCTGAGGCCATCCGGTACCTGGAAACAGGACACGCTCGAGCAAAAGTCGTCATCACGCTCTCAGAGGGCGTTCAGAAACTGCCGGCACCGAAAACCATCGAATGAATTCGATGTCGCTACGAAAAACGTATTGACAACACGTTTTAACGTGTTTTGCGTATCAGCGAATTCATTCGCGGTGCTCTCGCGGTCGAACCCCGGCGCACGCGGAAGACGAGGGCACCGGCCAGCGACAGGCCGAGGGCCACTGTAGCCATGGCGCCCGCCGGGGCTCGGCCGGCTGCTCTCTGAGCGCCCGGCGCCCCCACGGCCGCCTCGACCGCCGCCAGGCGCGCCTCCAGCTCCTCGTTCTGGCTCGCCAGCTCGGCCACCTTTCCCTCCAGCTCGCCGTTCTGGCTCTCGAGGGTGCCGGCCCGCACCTCCAGCGCGGCGATACGCGCATCCTTCTCCTCGACGACCGCGTTGAGCCCCTGGATCGCCGCCAGGGCCACGCCGCCCGAATCGACAGTCCCGATGTGCCGGTCGTCATTGCCGACCGCGAAGGCCGCGTAGAAGTCCTGCGCCGTCGGTCCCATGTGCCGGACGGAGTCAGCCTCGGCCTTGTAGTTCCACGTCGAGATCGGCAGCCGCGCCACCTGGCTGAGGACCGCGCGCCCGTCCACGGCCGTGAAGTTCTCCTTGAGGGTAGCATCGGAGTTGTTCGTCCACACACCACCCTGGGTCAGGTACGCCCCGGTCGTAGTGTTGATGCAGCCGCCCTGATTATCGAGGCTGCTGTCGTCCTGGAAGAAGAAGCCGCCCGTCGCGCGCGCGATGAACTGGTTGTTGGCGGTCGAAGCCAT
>DASQDN010000615.1:0-22788 GCA_035634155.1 Bryobacteraceae bacterium
TTCATAGGCGCGTAATGCTAATACGCCCACAACGGCTGACGGTTCGCAAAATGTGGATAAATTCTAAATCGTAATTCCCAACTGCCAGAGCATGTACCCGATCGCCTGCCGCACGAACAGCCATTTCTCACGGCTGCTTCCAGTTTGCTCGGAAGGTCTGGGCGAGCCGTAGACGTCGAGCCCGCGAAACTCCAGCATCTTCTTAACTCGGAAGATGTGATACGCGTCGCTCACCACGATGCAGGATTTCAGGTTCATGCGCCGCATGATCTCGGCCACCGCGGCGGTGCTATGAACTGTGCTCTCGCCTTCGGCCTCCAAGATGATCGCCTCAGAAGGGACGCCGCGCTTTACCAGGTAGCCGCGTCCCACTTCGCCCTCGGTGAACACAGGATCGCCGCCAGCCCCTCCCGTAGTGATGATGCGCGGCGCTAGCTTGCGTTGATACAACCCAAGAGCGTGGTCCAACCGCGCGCGCAGCACTGGCGAGGGCTTCCCGCGATACTCGGCCGCGCCGAGCACAACGATGACGTCGGCGGTACGAGCTTCGTCCACCTCGGATTGCCGGTAGATAGAACGGACAATCCAGCCCAGGTAGATCGCAATCAGCAGGGTGATTACAGCCGCTCCGCGCCAGAGCAGTTTACGCATGTGCGCTATGATTCTTACGTTCGAATCTACTCAACAGCATACACGTCCGATCTCCCGCGCATGCCAGCAGAACTGACAAGTGTCAAGAATCCCCTCCTTAAAGATGTGCGACGCGCTATCGCGCGTGGTGGACTCACCTCCGACGGCTGCTGCATCGCCGAGACCTTCCATCTTCTAGAGGAAGCGATCCGCAGCGAATGCGCGATCCAAACCGTGATAGCCTCCGAATCGGTTCGCGCTACCGTCGAGCGCCGCGTCGGTGGCCTCCGCAACCTGAACATCATCCGCGTACCCGACACTTTATACGCGGAAATCTCCGCAACGGAGTCGGGCCAGGGCGTCATGGCTTTGGTGAAGCCGCCGGCGTGGCAATTAGACCAGTTGGTACGTGGGAATCCTTTGCTGGTGATCCTGGACGGCATCCAGGATCCTGGTAACGCGGGTGCGATTGTGCGCGCCGCTGAAGCGTTCGGCGCCTCCGGAGTGATCTTCGCCAAGGGCTCGGTCAGTCCTTACAACCCCAAAGCGATTCGTGCGTCCGCCGGTTCGCTGTTTCGCGTTCCGCTCGTTGCCGCCCTCGATCCCAGTCTGGCGATCGCGGCCGTTTCCCAGCGCAAAATTGAACTCTACGCCGCCATGCCCCGAGCTCCCATCTCTCTTAGTGACGCCGATCTGTCCCGCAAGTGCGCCTTCGTGATCGGCAGCGAAGGGCGAGGCGTTAGCGCCTTGTGGAGCGACTCGGCTCAAGGCCTCCGAATCCCCACCTCTGAAGTCGAATCGTTGAATGCGGCCGTAGCGGCCGGAATCCTGCTCTACGAATCGTGGCGGCAAAGGACACGAGCCGCGTGAGCCTCTTCGAAGACTCACCGCTGCCCAAAGTGGACAAAGGCCGTCCGCTCGCCGAGCGCATGCGCCCGGAATCGCTCGACGACTACGTCGGCCAGCAGCACATCCTTGCGCCTGGCAAGCCGCTCCGCCTCCAGGTAGAGCGCGACCAGCTCAGTTCCATGATCCTGTGGGGACCACCGGGTGTCGGCAAAACTACTCTGGCGCGGCTGATCGCCAACCTCACCCGTGCTGATTTCGTCCCCTTCAGCGCCGTGCTCAGCGGCGTAAAGGAAATTAAAGCAGTCATGGCGGACGCCGAGCGGAATCGGCGAGCCGGACGGCGCACCGTCGTCTTTGTCGACGAAATTCACCGCTTCAATAAGGCTCAACAGGATGCTTTTCTTCCGTACGTGGAGAAAGGCGACATCGTTCTGATCGGCGCAACAACCGAAAATCCCTCGTTCGAAGTCATCTCCGCGTTGTTGTCGCGGTCCAAGGTTTATGCGCTGGCGCCCCTGGGGGTACCCGACATTGTCACTCTTCTGCGGCGTGCATTAACTGACACCGAGCGCGGCCTCGGCTCCCAAAATCTTCGGGCGAGCGACGAGGTACTGGAACAGATCGCGGTTTATGCCAGCGGCGACGGGCGCTCCGCCTACAACATTCTCGATCTCGCCGCTGTTTCGGCCACAGGTGGAGAAATTACACCTGAGACCCTTGAAAGTGTCCTCCAACATAAAACGCTTCTTTACGACAAGAGCGGCGAAGAACATTTCAACCTGATATCAGCTCTTCACAAATCTGTACGGTCGAGCGATGTCCAGGCAGCGCTCTATTGGCTTGCGAGGATGCTGGAAGCCGGTGAGGACCGCATGTACCTGGCGCGCCGCCTGATGCGGATGGCCATCGAAGACATCGGAATGGCTGACCCGCGAGCACTGGAACAGGCGGTAGCGGTCCAACAATGCGTGCACTTCCTCGGCATCCCCGAAGGGGATCAGGCATTGGCGCAACTCACGATCTATCTATCACTTGCCGCTAAATCTGACGCTGCCTACAAAGCCCTGAACGCGGCGCAGGCAGAAGTTCGAAGCGGTGTCGCGCACCCGGTTCCAATGCAGCTAAGGAATGCCCCGACCAAGTCGATGAAAGAGTGGGGCTACGGTTCGGGATACAAACATGCACACGACTTTTCGCAGGCATTAACCGCAATGGAATGCCTACCAGAGGCGCTGAAAGGTGCGCTATATTACAATCCGAGCGACCGTGGTTTAGAGAAACGAATCGCCGAGCGGCTCCAGGAAATCCAGCAGGTCCGTCAATCCGAGCGGCCGGACTAAGGCCTTGAAAGCACCGACCTAAAGTGGTGTATGAATTTTCTAAGTAATTGCCGTCTAAGGTTAAAGTACCGCCGTACTACCTAGGTAGAGCGTTCAATCTATTGTAGATGTACTAAAGGAGGTGCATCCTATCCAGGAGGAGTATTGGCGGTGTTTTTAGAAAAACAATCTTCAACGTTGCGCCCGGAAACAAGCAACTCCGATCGAAGGGCGGCGGACCGGTTCCCCATTGAGCGTGAGGTTCGATATCGCATTCTAAACAAACGGAGTAGCCCAGAAGAAGGTACGGGCAAGACGATCAACATCAGCAGCACTGGCGTCCTCTTCACCACCGATCAGATACTTGTGCCCGGGAAAAGACTGGAACTTTCGATTAGCTGGCCAGCCCAATTGGATAACAAATGCCAGTTGAAATTGGTTGCCCGCGGGCGAGTCGCCCGCCTGGAACAAGGCCGAGCCGCCATCGAAATCCAGCAGTACGAGTTCCGCACGCAGGGCTCGAAAAGCTTCCTGGCTTAAGTTCAAGGCTTCATTCCTCCGATGACCCTTAGAGCGCCTCCACGCGGGGCGCTCCTTTCTTAATTTTCACCCGTTGTGATCTTCGACTCGGCCCCGAACCGCTTGTACTCCCGATACCGGATGGTGAATTTGATGCGCAGGGGGCCGTTATTGAAGTCGAGGGTGTCATCCGCGAACGTAAGCACTGGAAACCAGTAATCTCCGATCTTCTCCCGCACTGTAGTGAAGTAAGCAAACAGGTTTTCCTTACCCGGGCGGCTACTCCGAATCTGGGGAACTGCCCTGCCCTCGCTTCGTACTACCGAAAAATCGCGCTGGTCCACCCATAGAATCCCGTCGAACATGCGCATGCCGTCCAGGATTTGTCTGGGGCGAACTTGCAGGACCCAGCAGTCGATTCCATCCACTTTTTCTTCGCCTTTTGTCTTCGTTTCGTAAAAGCTCAGCCTGTCCCGAGTCAGGAGCAAGGGCTGGATATCTCGCATGTCGGCGAAATCCTCGAGCGTCATGCGCAAAAACTTCAGCGTCGAGGTGGGCGGGCCGGTCATCTGCTCGACACGGTCGTTGTTTTCAAGGAAAATCACCTCGCGCCGTTCCTGGTAAACACCGCCTTTATTGCCGCGCCTGTCGAATTCTTCCAGCGTTAGCCACTGTTTGTAGGTGTATCGCGACCGCTCGGCTTCGCTGATGCCTTCCCGCTCGGCCACCCGGCGAGCCAGATCAGGGGGAGGTTCGGCGGCGTAAGTAAGTGCGCCGAATGCTAACATGAACGCGATGCCGATGCATTTGCGAGGGTTCATCTGGACCCTCCTCGTGGTGTGGAGTGTGCAATGCATCGCGGCCGTAATCTACTCCCAACAAAAGGATATCCCGTCGGCCATCGCTTTGGCTGCGGTGCCGGCGTTCTTGCTGGAGACGGCCTTTTATCTGGCTGCGGGCATTCGGCAAACCCGCGAACAGCTCGAACGGTTGCGCCCGCCGATCCTGGCTGTGGCGATGACGGCAAGCGCCCCGCTTCCGTATATGGTCTACAGCCTCCCCACCGGGGTGTTCGCGTGGGAATCGGCGCTTGTGATCCTCGGACTCGCCGGATTGGCTTCTTTCTGGTTCGTGGTCGCGGGGAAACGCGCCTGGACCGACATGCTGTATCTGCTCGTGATGGCGGCCCCGGTGATATGGAAGACGTTCAAGCCCTTATACGAGGACCCGTTCCCCAACCTGCAGCTTCACGTCCTGGGAGTGCTCATGTGGTACCGCACCGGGCTGCTCGCAGTGCTGTCCATCCGCCGTATGGAGGGGATCAATTTCGGGTTCGTTCCGCGGAAACTCGACTGGGCCGTCGGCATCCGCCACTTCGCGTATTTCCTTCCTCTGGGACTGCTGATCGGCTTCGGATTGGGACTCTTCCGTGTCCGCCCATCGATGGGCTGGATGCTGCCCGTCGCTATCGTAGGGACCTTCGTTGTGACGCTCTGCGTCCTGGCAACGGCGGAGGAGTTCTTCTTCCGCGGGCTGCTCCAGCAGTCGCTAACCAGGGCATCGGGGAGCGAATGGGTGGGACTGATCGTCGCGTCGATCATCTTCGGCGCGGTGCACATTCTGAAGTATCCGAACTGGGGCTTCGTGGCACTGGCGACCTGCACCGGCGTGTTCTATGGCCGAGCGTTCCTGCAGGCGGGCAGCGTCCGGGCAGCGATGGTAACGCACGCCCTAGTGGTCACCGTGTGGCAGGTGTTCCTCGTGTACACCGGTTGAAGGCGCAACGTAAAACCGGCGGCGGCAATTGCGGCAACGATACGGCCGCAACTCAAGCGATCTATACAGCACATTCCATTGGGGAATCTGCGACCTGCGTACATCGTGTGAGCCGCATCCTGGGCATTCTGCCAAGGTTACCGTCAGCATCTGAACCAGGAACTGCTTCACCGGGGTAGTCTAGCGCGATTCTTCGCGACGTGGAAACCATAAAACAGTGGGGTACGTCGCCACAGTCGATATGATGCGGCTCAACGTGATTCTGGCTGTTACCGCCCTGGCAATCCCGCTGTTTGCGCGCGACGACGACAAACCTCGCATTCGATTGGCCGGCATCGGCGTCGGAATGGGGTACAACTCGGGTTGGGGGTATGGGCCCGGCTTTTACCGGCCGTGGTGGGGACTCTACGATCCGTTCTGGTCGAGCGGCTGGGTGCATTCGGGCTTGTACCGAGGCTTCGCTCAAGGTCCGAACATGGGTCAAATTAAGCTGCAGGCCGATAAAGACGCCACCGTGTTTTTGGATGGAGCCTTCGCGGGCACGGCTTCGAAGCTGAAATCGATTTGGCTGGAGCCAGGCATCTACGAGCTGCAAGTGGTAAACCCCGACGGCGACGAATACAAGCGCAAGGTGTACGTGCTAAGTGGCAAAACCCTGAACATCCGCCCTGGAGCCAAGCCGTGAAGATTGCATACTTGTTCATAGCCGCCGCCATGCTCGCGAGCGCCGCGCCTGGCCTTCCGGCCCGTTCCGATGCGGACCAATACACCGCCAAAGCGGACACGCCCACAGCATTGGTCGCTGCAGCCGTCATCCCGCCTGATCAGGTCCGCAATGAGTTCGCGACCACGCTCGTGCCTCGCTACTACGTGCTCGAAGTGGCGGTCTATCCGCAAAACGGCGCGAACTTCGACATCACCCCGCTCGACTTCGGACTGCGCCTCGATGGACGCCTCATCCGTCCCGCCGACCCAAGGACGATCGCAGCGCAGAACCAGAAGCGCGGCCGAGCACGAAGCAAGGACGTCCTGCTTTACCCCACCGTGGGAGTCTCGACGGGCAGTTGGGGCGCCGGTACGAACGTAGGTTTGGGCGTCGGCATGGGCGGAGGCGCGCCCGGCCCGGCATCCACCGATCAGGACCGCCGCGTCATGCAATCCGAACTCGAAGATCGCGCCTTGATGGACAGGACGTCTGCAAAGCCAGTCGCGGGCTACCTGTACTTCCCGGTCGGCGACGCGAAGTCCTCCAATGCCGAGCTGATCTACCAATACGACGGCGGCGAAGTGAAGCTTCCGCTCATACTTCCGAAGCAGAAGTAGCGGCGGCTAAAGAACCAGCACGTTCGGCGACTCGGACACGGCGTAAATCTCAATCCACTGCCCGCGGCGCTGCCATCGAGCGATCGGCAGCAGCCCGAGTTGCTTCTGAATCTGCTCGCCCGTGATCTGCGGCTGATAGAAGTAGTACTCCGTCAACACCTGTCGAATCCAATCGAGCTGGATCGCGCCCCATTGGGGCTCCCACGTGCGCGAGTAAACAACCAGCACCTCGACATCGCCTTTCAGCGCGAGCACGGCTTGCGGATCGAAGTTGGGTATGCCTCGCACCGCGATGGGATGTGTCACATACCCGAACTCAGGGCGCCGCAGCGCGTCGGGAAACGGCCAGGCGCTGGTGATGGTCGCCGCAGGATACTTCGACTCGATGTACGTCGCCGCGTCCTTCTGCAGGTTCACGAAGTCGATGAACGCAGCATTGTTCTCGTAGGGGAACGGGAAGATCGGATTGATAAACGTGGCAGCCACCAGCCCCGCGAGCAGCAC
Organism: Bryobacteraceae bacterium; assembly: GCA_035634155.1. GTDB lineage: Bacteria > Acidobacteriota > Terriglobia > Bryobacterales > Bryobacteraceae > DASQDN01. The sequence continues at coordinate 6,921 of DASQDN010000615.1, forward strand.
ACCCGTGCAGATGCGCCGCGTCTTGCGCTCCAGCGTGGAGAACGCAGCCGCCGTCGCGATGTAGAACAGCGGCAACACGGGCATCAGATAGCGTTCCAAAGCCGCGCCCCCGAGCACTGTCACAACCAGCGTCTGAAGCGCGGCCACTGCCGTCACCACGCCCCATTCACGCGTGCGGAAGATCGAAGTGCGCTTCCACGCATACACGATCGCAACCGTACCGACGATGTGCCAGTTGGCGAGAAATAAGTAATACACGCGGCGCACCAACGTAATCCCGAGGCGCACCGGATGCAATTGGAACCCGACGTTGTAGTGGGTGAACTCGGCGTTGCCGAACAGGTGTCCCGTGCCCTGGTACAGATACGCCAGCCAAGCCGCGGTCGCGATAGCCGGAACGGTGAAATACATCGCGGGCAGCCATCGCCGCTGCCCCAGCATCATCACCCCAAACACGGCAGGCACAGCGATGCTGGTTTCCTTCACCAGCACCAGCACAGTACACGCCAGCGCTGAGATGGCGTACTGCTCCCGCAGGAAGAACAGCAACCCCAGGGCCGTAAACACCATGGCCGGCATGTCGAGCTGCGCCATCATCGACTGCGCATAGAACAGCGGCGACGCGATCAGAAGAAAGGCGGCGGTCAGCGCCGGCAACCCTCGTAAAGACTTCGAAAGGTGTACCGCCAGCGCGAACACACCAAGCACTCCCACCGCAGCGAGCAGCAGCATCGCGACACGTGTGATCACCACGCTATAGCCGGCGATGGACCACACACCGGCCAGGTACGCCATCACTCCGGGGGGATGAACATTGGGAAGGGTGGAACGCGCAATCCACGCGCCGTCGTGGAAGATATCGAGCGCCGCCGGGATGAACTGGCCCATCTCGTCCCAGAAGTACGGCAGGTCGAGAACGCCGGCGTGGATTAGAAGGAGAAGGAGAGCAAAGACGCCAAAAAAGAAAACGTGGGCTGCGATGCCGCGACCCCGCAATTCCCGCACGCTATTGGATGACCCGGCCTCCCTGGGCCTGGACAGCTCCGGGTTCGAGGCGAATCTCGCCGAACGCGGCTTCGTACTGCGTGACGTTCTGTTGCAGCACGTTCAGCAACGCCTTAGCCTGTTGCGGGCTCAGGTAGATGCCTTGGAAGTTCTGGATGTTGACGGCTTCGGGCGTCGCCTGATTGGCAAGCCCGAACATGAGCAGGAAGTCCCAAAGACTGGCGCGAATCTGGACGCTGTTGGCGTAATTCTCGCGGTACTCAGGGAGATTGGCGATGTTGACTTTAGGTGGTTCGCTCATGTGATCGCTTTCGGGAAGAACCACCGCTCGGATGAGAGTGGCGGGGACGACGGGGCTCGAACCCGCGACCTCCGACGTGACAGGCCGGCGTTCTAACCAACTGAACTACGTCCCCGCAGCGTACTTTTGCAGAATACCACACGAATCGCGCTTCCCGCTGCATCCTACGCCGATTTTTCGTCGGGCGAGCGCAGTAGAAAGATGCAGCCAAAAAGTGCCGTCGGCCAGACTTGCACATAGAGTCGAGTCAAGGCCGTTCCAAGCTGCCACGTTACATCGTCCCGGGTAAACAGGATCACACCGAAGTAGATGGCCAACATCGCTACTGCAATCCCCAGCGCCGTAAACGCGGGCCGCTGAAAGCGCTTGTCAATCCCCCACAACACTGCCAGCGCAGCCACAGGCAGAAGCGGGTGATACCAGCCCGCGCCCAGGTTGAGGAACTCGGATGAATAGGCCGAGAGAATGGTTCCGATCTGGCCGGTGTTTGCCGATCCCATGTGCGACGGCTCCACTCCGGCTGCCAGCACCAGCTTGAAGATGGCGGTGACAAGCGCAGCGGGCGCCGCGCCCGCAAGCAACGGGAGGATCTGCTTGCGAGCCGTGAGCAGGACCGCAACCGCCACAACCACGAGGAATGCCACGCCTTCGTTCTTCGTGAACGTCGCCAGCCCTGCGAAGATCCCGGCGAGCACAGGACGTTCCACCAGCATCATCGCCACCGCCGCGACGAAGAAGTACGCCAGCGGAATGTCCGCATATTGCGCCGGCACTTCATGCAACAGCGAAGGCGAGGCCGCAAGCACCAATCCAAACGCCCAGGCCAGCGACGCACTCCGCGCCATCGCAAGCGCGCCGACACCGATGCAAATCATCCCAAGGAAGAACAGGAAGCTGGTGAGGATGGGAACGGCGGAATCGAACGCGCCCGCATAGGCCCAGCCTCGGCCGATGAACGACGACAGCAACATCGGATAACCAGGATGCGTGTGGCTCAACACCGGCGACCACGCGCGTTCGGCGAGACCCTCCGGAGCTGCGATGATCCGCGCGCGCAGGTTCCAGATCGAGAATGCGTCCCATGACCCTTGGGGATTGTATTCCCACGCGTCGGAAAAAGCGGCCGTACTCAAGCCCATCACCGCAAGTGCTCCCAACGCGAGAGTCCAGTTCAGCTTCGACGACGCGGCAGGCGAAGCGCCTCGCGGCATCCGGTAAACTTCCCACGCGAGCCAAGCAGCCACCAAAGCCTCCACGATGGGAGCCGCATAAGCGAAAGGCACGAACGTTCGCGCGACAAAGAACACCACGCCTGTGAACCCGATACCCAATCCGATGCCGGCGCCAACGATCGCAAGCCACCGCGCCCATACAGGACCGACCGTGAAGCCGCCAAAACGATATGCGGCAGCGCATCCGATAAGAGCCGCGATCACCACAAGCAGCACGCCCATCGTTACCGAGCCTCCTGCTTGCGCATCACCAGAACGCCATTCTGAAAGTCCCGCTCAACGCGATACCCGTGCTGTTGCGCGAGCGCCGCGAAGTCGGCGGCCTTGCCATAATTCACCAGCAGCCATTCCCGCTTAGCCCCGTCTTCCAGAAGCCTGGGCGCGAGCACATACTGAGCTCCGTTGAACGCGGCGCTCCATTGCACGCTGCCGGCTTCAAGATCGGTGAGATAGCTGACCACAGCATCGGCAGGGATGATCTGGCGAGCGCCTTCAAACCGTTGATGCTGGCTCGCAATCAAATATGGGTCGCGGAACTGAGCATTCCACGTGCGCTCCAGGCTCGCAAACTCCAGCGCTCCCCACAGGCACAAAACGACGGCTGCAATTGCGCCCAATTGACGCTTATCCATGAATCACTAGCGAGGATAGCGCGTCAGGCGCGATGGGCGCTTGTTGCGGTCTCCACGAAGTGAACGAATCGCGGATAGGCTTTGTCCCAGGCCGACGAATCGCGCGGCTCAAACACATCCGGCGGGAACGAGCGGGCCACAATCTCACGTCCGGCCGCGATCGACGGAACAACGCCTGTCGCCACGAGTTGCATCACCACATTGCCCAGTGCCGTAGCTTCCACCGGACCTGCGAACACGCGGCACCCGGTCGCATCCGCCAGGTACTGATTGAGGACGCGGTTACGCGCGCCGCCGCCCACAACGCGAATCCTGCGGTACTTCCGCCCCGTCACGTTCGACAATGATTCGAGTACATAGCGGTACTTCAAAGCCAGGCTCTCAAAGATCGTCTGCACGTACGCGGCTTGCGTCTCCGGAACCGGTTGCTGCGTGCCTGCGCAGAACTCACGAATCGCAGCGCACATGTCTTGGGGATGCAGGAACGACGCATCGTCGGGATCCACAAGCGAAAGCAGGTCGGGCTCGGTTTTCGCCATGGCCACGATCGATGCATAGTCGACTGTCTGCCATTGCTTGCGGCACGCCTGAAGCAGCCACATGCCCATGATGTTCTTCAGCACGCGCGTAGTCCCGCCCACGCCGCCTTCATTGGTGAAGTTGTAGGATCGCGCTTCGGGCGTGACCACGGGCGCGGGCGCCTCGGTGCCCATCAAGGACCAGGTGCCCGAACTGATGAACGCCGTACTTCCGCTCGCCTCAATAGCGGCCACGGCGGACCCGGTGTCGTGGCACGCCGGAGCCACCACCTGGGCCCTGCCGAGTTCCGGCCGCAGCGCTCCAATCACAGTGCCAGGTTCGACCACCGGCTCCAGGCAAAGCGTGGGAATACCCAGTTTAGCGAGCATCGGCCGAGCCCAATCGCGCGCCCGCGTATCGAACATCTGCGTGGTGGTCGCGTTCGTGTACTCGCACGTGATCTGTCCGGTAAGCCAGTAGTTCAGCAGATCGGGAATGGTAAGGAAGTGACGCGCGGCGCGCACCAGGTCAGGATGCTTCCGCACCAGCGCATACATTTGAAACAAGGTGTTGATCTGCATGAACTGCACGCCGGTGTTTTCATAAATTTCATCCGGCGACACAATCTCGAACACCCGCTCGGGCACGCCATCGGTTCGGGGGTCCCGATAATGAATAGGATTTTGCATCAGGGCGCCGGCATCGTCCAGTAGCGCGAAATCGACGCCCCATGTATCCACACCCACGCTGTCAATCTCGGGAGCGAGCGCCAGGCCGCGCTTCATCTCATGCCACAGGCGCAGGATGTCCCAGTGCATGGCGCCGCCCGCACTCACCGGCTCATTCGGAAAGCGGTGCAATTCCTGAATTGCAAGCGCGTCCTTTTCAAGCGTGGCCAGTAAAGCGCGGCCACTCTCGGCGCCGAGATCGAAAGCAACGTAACGCCGCATAGCTAACGCAGGAACGCTTCGGGCAAGCCGCCGTCCACCGGGATAACGTGCCCGGTAGTTTTCGCGCTACGGTCCCCCGCAAGCCAAACGATCGCCTCGGCACAATCCTGGGGACGAATCGGGACGCCCGTCAGAGTCCGTTGAGCATAGAAGTTAGCAAGCCGGTCGCGCAGAACCTCCGTCGGCTCATCTTCGCCGGCCGGAAGATTGTATTTCTGTAGCGATGGGATAATGCGCTCGCGTGGGAACATTGTGGATCCTTCCACAACCGTAGCAGGCGCAATCCCGTTGACGCGAACCACCGGCTTGAGCCCAATCGCGAGCTCGCCGATCAGGTGATTGACGGCGCTCTTGCTGACATCGTAAGCTTCGCTGCCGCGCTTGGGAACCACTGCATTCGCCGAGCTCGTCAACACGAGCGTCGACGTGAGTCCCTGCTCCAGCAGGGCCTTCTTGGCTTCCTCGGAAAGAAGATAGTTGCCGGTGACGTTGATATCGAGCGTAATCCGCCAATGATTTTCGTCGAGCGTTCCATCCGAGTTCGGCGGCAGAAAAATCGCCGCCGTGTTGATGACGCTGTCCACTCCTCCGAACTTGCGAATGGTGGCCTGCAAGGCGGTTCGGATGCTCTGCCGATTGGTGATGTCGATCTCGCAAGCGCTAACGGCCTCCGAACCCGCGATCTTCGCCGCAAGCTGCTCGGTCTCTTTTGCGGACTCGACATTCTTATCCGCCACCATCAGGTGGGCGCCCATGCCCGCCAGCTGCAGCACGGTAGCGCGGCCGATGCCGGCTCCTCCGCCGACCACAAGCACGATCTTGCGGCTGAACTCCTGCTCGGGAGGCATGCGCTGGATCTTGGCTTCTTCCAACGCCCAGTATTCGATGCGGAACGCCTCGCGCGGAGGCAGCGCCACATAGTTGTACAAGCTGGTGAACGCGCCCGCGACATCCGCTGTCTTGGCCTGCGGCAGAACGCTACTGGCGCCCGCCGCTGCAGCAGCGGCAGTAGAGGCGGCGCCTAGCGCCGTGGCCCCCGCCATCACGTGGATAGCGTTGACGTAAAACTCGCCCGTGATGCGCGCTTCCTTCTTGTTTTTCGAGAACGTGAGCATGCCAACGCCCGGGATTAGAACCACCGACGGATTCGCATCGCGCAACGCCGGAGATCCCACTTCCTTGTTGGCGTTGTAGTACTCGGTATACGTGTTCCGATATCGCTCCAGGCCGCTCTTGATCGCTGCTTTCAAGCTCGCCAGATCGCTCTTGGGATCCCACTCCACATACAGCGGCGCGATGCGCGTGCGAATAAAGTGGTCCGGGCAACTGGTGCCGAGCGCCGCCAACTCCGGAGCCTGGTTCGAGTTGACGAACTGCACCACGTCGTCCGAAGCGTTGTAGTGGCCGATGGAGCGGCGCGTCGTGGCCACTTGTCCGCGAAGATACGGCAGAACAGCAACCGCGACCTCTTCCGCGTTGGGTAGCTTCTGGTAGCGCTCGCCGCCAAACAGGTTGGCGCCGGCCTGCTGCTCATGCTCCTGCACGAAGACCCCCATGTCGTCGATCATCTTCACGCTATTGCGATAGCACTCGTCCTGCGTATCGCCCCAGGTGAACAGACCGTGGCTGCCCAGAATAATGCCGTCGCAGCCTGGGTTCGATTCCACAGCCTGCTGCAACATGAGACCGAGCTCAAAGCCAGGGCGCTGCCACGGCAGCCAGACTACGCGGTGGTTGAACCGGGCGTTGAACTCATCCAGCTTGGCCTTTCCGTTGGCGCTCGCCGCGATCGCGATTGCCCAATCCGGATGCAGGTGGTCGACGTGCGCGAACGGAAGAAACGCATGGAGCGGGGTGTCGATTGAAGCGGGGGCACTGCTCGCGCCGAACGCGCAGAGCGGATAAAAGCCCACCATTTCATCCTCAAGCTGCTCGCCTTTGTAGACGTTCTTCAAGCCGGTCAGCTTGTCCATATACAAGAGCGCGAAGCCGGACGTTTTGATGCTGCCGAGGTCGCCGCCACTCCCCTTCACCGCGAGCACGGTGGTGGGTTGGCCCGTAAACGGATCGACCATGGAAATCTTCGAGCTAGTGTTGCCACCGCCGAAATTGGTGATGCGGAGGTCGGCCCCAAGGAGGTTCGAGCGATACCGGAGCAGTTCCAGTTCGTTCTCGATTCCTTCGGGCTTCCAGAGGTCCTTTAGGAGTTTCAACATAAATGAGTGTATAGAGAAAAAGCAGCGCCGTCAGGCGTAGGAACTTGCCGTGGCTGTGTTGCGTTCAGCGCGCTCCGCGGAAATGCGGGCCATGTAGCCGCTCTCGCGGAATGCGGCGAGCGGATCTTCGGGTAAACCGCGCGACCGTCTCCAGTCTGTGACTAGCGGCCGGACATCCGTATAGAACGCCGATTTCAGACACTCCTCGGCATCGACGAGCGAACAGTCGGCCTGATGCAACGCGAGTGTGCCATGATCCACCAGCGCTGCCTTGGTATACAGTTCCTGCGCGGCCAGCGCGGTCTGAATCATCTCCTCGATCTTCGGCTTCAGGTTGTGGCTTTGATCGATCATGTACGCGATATCCGGCTGTTTGCCGGTGTCGAACGCGAAATGATGAATTTCATGGAAGATGCGGAAGACCTGGTAAGGATCGATTGAGCCCAGCGTCAGATCATCGTCCGCGTAACGGCGGTCGTTGAAATGGAAGCCGCCGAGCATATCTTCCGCCAGCAGCCACGCGACGATCTGTTCAATATTCTGCGCCTGGTAATGATGTCCTGTATCCACCAGCACTTTCGCTTGCGGCCCCGCATGCTTGGCGAGCAGGAACGCCATGCCCCAATCGGCAATGTCGGTGTGATAGAACGCCGGCTCAAACGGCTTATACTCCACCAGCATGCGCTGCCCCGGTGACATCTTCGCGTGCGTCGCCTGCAATCCATCGATAAACCATTGCCGGCGCTGTCGAATATTCGCGGTGCCCGGATAGTTCGAACCATCGGCAAACCACAGCGACACATCGCGACTGCCTGTGCGCTGCCCGATGTGCACGGAATTGATTAAGTGCTGCACCGCGGAGCGCCGCGCTTCTGCATCCGGGCTGCCCAGCGAGCCGTGCTTGTAGATCTGATCCTGGAAAGTGTTGGGGTTGATAGCGCCGATGGTAATGCCCGTAGCGGCAGCTGCCGCTTTGACGTTTGCAACGTCGGCAATCCCATTCGGGAAATCCCACAGAACGTGCACCGCCAGCGACGGACAGCATCCAGTCACCCGATGCACTTCAGCGGCATCGGCGAGCTTTTCTTCGAGAGTCGCAGCCGCGGCAGGCTGCAGGAACTTGCCGAACCGTGTACCAGTGTTCGCAAATCCCCAACTAGGCAACTCGATCCGGAAATTGTCGAGGCCCTTCATAACGCTATCGATCTGGGACGAAGACACGTTCACAGCTTTAGAGTTATCTAAGCTCATTCCTGGAAGTCAACCCTCCGCGTTGTCCCGAACGTTGTTCCACAATGTGGAACACTGTTGAGCTGTCGTACTCGCTTAAGTTGAGGGAATTTACTTTCGGCATGAATTTACTTTAGTGCCACGCAGCGGAACTCCTGTGGTACCTTAGGGACCAGCAATGGCAGTCGAATCCGTACTGAGAGCTTGTGAAATCCTGCGTGCATTCCGCTCGGAAGGCGAGTTGTTGCGCTTGCGCGATGTTGTGGAACGAACCGGTCTGCCCAAGAGCACAGCCCACCGGCTGCTCCGCACACTGCAGGAAGGCGGTCTGATCGAAGAAGCAGGTTCAGATCAGTACCGCTCCATGACGCGCGCAGTCGAGCGGCAGCGACGATTGCGCATCGGTTTCGGAGCGCAAACCACGGCCTCGACGTTCTCGCAGGCAGTCACCGAAAGCGTCAGGCGTGCGGCCCTCGCGAGTTCAGTCGAACTGGTTGAGGTGAATAATCGCTACAGTTCGAAGACGGCGCTTCGCAACGCCGACCTGTTGATTCGCGAGCGCGTGGATGTGGTGATCGAATTCCAAACCTATGAGAATGTCGCGCCCGTGATCGCTGCTCGCTTTTTATCGGCCGGCATTCCGGTGATCGCAGTGGAAATTCCGCATCCCGGCGCAGTGTACTTCGGCGCGAATAATTATGAGGCTGGGTTGATCGGCGGGCGCGCGCTCGGCAAATGGGCCAAGGACAACTGGACCGGCATCGTGGATGAGGTGATGCTGATTGAAGAGCGTATTGCCGGCCCGCTGCCGCAATCCAGACTCACAGGCGCCATGACCGGTTTACGCGAAGTGCTGCCTGACATTGGTCGCGCCAACGTGATTCACTTTGATGGAAAAGGATCCTACGGCTCGTCCCTCGATCTGGTGCGCAAGCATCTGCGGAAGCAGTCCCGAAAGCGTACGCTGGTGGCCGCGATCAATGATCCGAGCGCTCTCGGGGCGCTTCGCGCCTTCGAAGAATGCGGCTGCACTTCGTACTGCGCGGTCATGGGGCAAAATGCGATTCCTGAAGCGCTGGACGAATTGCGGCGTTCGGATTCACGACTAGTTGGATCCGTTGCGTACTTCCCCGAGCGCTACGGGCAGGAGTTGATTCCGCTCGCGATCGGACTGGCTGCGGGAAAGCCTGCGCCGCCGGCGGTGTTCACCAAGCACAAATTGATTACTGCCAAGAACGTGGAAGAACTGTATCCCATCAATGCCACTCGCGGCGCGACGGCAGGAGCCCGCTCCTTCGCATCGTAAGATAGCGGCAAGGGGATGGACTGGACACAGTTCGACAATTTCGCGAAGTTCTGGCTTGTAGCGCTCAGCTCGATCTTCTTTATTGTCGATCCTCTTGCGACAATTCCTCCTTTTCTGGCATTAACGGCCGGTGATTCTCTTGAGAAACGAAGGCGCATGGCGCGGCAGGCGGCGTGGACATGTTTCGGCGTGCTGAGCGCGTTCGCGTTAGCAGGCAGCCTGATCTTCAAGGTCTTCGGCATCACGTTGCCGGCGTTCAAAATCGCCGGCGGCTTGCTCTTGCTTCTGGTCGCGTTTGAAATGCTGCAGGCAAAACGGTCGGGGACGCAAGAAAGCGAGGCGGAACTGCGCGAAGGCGAGGAAAAGGACGAAGTGGGAGTGACGCCGCTGGGTGTGCCGATGCTCGCCGGTCCAGGAGCGATCTCCACCGCAATGGTGCTGATGGGGCAATCAAGGCGCTGGTGGCAGGCCATTCCCGTATTCGTGGCGATTGCCATCACTGCGATCGCATCCTACTACATTCTGGCGAGCGCCGACCGTGTGCGCGGCCGCTTGGGCGAAGTCGGAATTCGCATTTTGATGCGCCTGATGGGGCTCGTGCTAACCGCCATCGCCGTGCAGTTCATGATCAACGGGATTGCGGATCTCGGCGTATTGCCGCAGGCTCCGCGCGGATAGGTTTGGCTACGGCTGTGGGGCGGCCGCGCTGGTTTCGCGCTGGCGCCGGTCGTCGCCCTGCGGCTTCTCGTAGATCGCATGTAGCCGATCGTCGAAGCGCCCGAAAATCATCTTACCGGCTGTGGTTTGCAGCACGCTGGTAACGGAAATATCGATGGTTTTCGAGATTAATCGCCGAGCATTATCCACGACAACCATGGTTCCGTCGTCCAGGTAAGCCACACCCTGGTTGTATTCCTTGCCTTCCTTGAGGACGAATACGCGCATGATCTCGCCCGGCAGCACTACTGGTTTCAGGGCATTGGCGAGTTCGTTGATGTTCAACACTTCCACGCCGTGAAGCTGCGCTACTTTGTTGAGGTTGAAGTCGTTAGTGACCACCTTGCACTTATGGAGCTTGCCGAGTTCGACCAGCTTCATATCCACCTCGCGGATCTGCACGAAGTCTTCATCGATGATCTGCACCGATATCTGCGGCATTTTTTGAAGCCGCTGAAGCACGTCCAGACCGCGGCGTCCGCGATTGCGCTTAAGCGAGTCGGCCGAATCGGCCACCAGTTGTAGTTCGCGCAACACGAACTGCGGGATCGCTAGCGTGTTATCGAGGAACCCCGTTTCGGCGATATCGGCGATGCGGCCGTCGATGATGACGCTTGTGTCCAGAATGTGAAACCTCGACTTGACGAGGGCATCGCCGGCTAGCGGAGCAATCACGGGAGAGGAAGTCAGAGCCCAGGAGAAGCCTTTACTCGCGCCCAACGTAAGCCCTAAGTAAGTGCCGAGAAGTAGAAGTGCAATTTGGAGAAAGGATGCCGTCTGCGCTGTTGCGGGGTGCGCGGCGAGCGCGTAGCCGATGATCAGGGACGCGAGGAATGCGAGGCCGATACCGGACGCCGCTCCGACCACAGCTCCCGCGAGTTGTCGGCCTGACGCGGCTCGGAGCCGCCACTCTAGCAAAAGAATGGCGGCCGCGAGAAGAGCGCCGGAGGCGGCGCTGGGAATAGGGTCGAGTTGAAAAGGACGAAGAAAATATCCGACGGCCCCGAGTACAAGTACGAACAGCGCACGAAGGAGAAGAATGTCGGTCACAGGCAGCCTCCCACAGGGGAACGCGCGTTATCTGCGGACAAACGTTGTCGCAGCAGGAATGTTAAACAATTCTAACGCTCGCTCCAAGACGACTGCAAATAAAGGGACGGGGCGGCGAAACCGGGAGAGGAGGCGAAGAGCCGGCCTTACAGGGCCTTGGCTAGCTCTTCAGCGAATGCACTCTGGGGACCTTGCGGGCGCTTGTGCTTCTTTCCACCGCGACGATTGCGGTCGAAAGCAGCAGCGGCGGTTGCGCCGGCCGGAGCGGAGCCAGAGGTTTGCTGCACGGTGGGCGCCTGTTGTTGTACGCCTCGCGGACCCGGGCCTTCAACCGTTCTCGGTTGGGTCTTGGACTTGGGAGGCTGGGCGGGATTGGCGCGCAAGAGACGATCTTCGAGCGGAGCACGATCGAAGCGGCGGATAATGGAGTTCATTTCTTCGGCATTCGGAGCATCGATGAATGCGAAGCCTTTGGATTCCTGCGTTTCGGGATTACGGATGACCTTCACTGCATCGGAAACCAAGCCTTCGGCGGTAAGCCAGGACCTGATATCGTCCGCGGTCACCCAAACGGGGAGGTTTCCGAGAAAGACGGTAAAGCTCATTCTTATTATTGTTTTCTACTCCGTGGGGATTGACTTCGGGACCGGGTTGGAGGCGCAGCCCATCTAAGCATCTTAATACTATCACAGTCGTTTAGCCGGTGAAAAGGCTGCTTGGAGGTGCGGGAAAGCTGCAGTGTTGCTACAATACCAGGGAGCCCGCGCAAGGTCCGGTGAGGTGCGAGAGTGGTTGAATCGGGCGGTCTCGAAAACCGTTGAACCTTTACGGGTTCCGTGGGTTCGAATCCCACCCTCACCGCCATCCCGAACGCGAGCCTCTCCCCCGCTATCTCAACCTAAGGAACTTCAGCACTCCTATCGGAGATACTCTCCGGGCATTCGCTAGACCATCAAAACCTCAGACAACTAAAATCGGGCGCGAGCTGGTTGCGACGTGCCTTGGCCGTTTGTCAATGTCACCGTCACCTCAAACAGCGTGACGTTGTGGACCGTAAATGGCTGCGTGAAAGTGAACTGACCGCCGAATTGGCGTGATTGTCCGTCGGCGAACCATTGGCGTGCAGCCGCCTCCGTCGACACCGTCACTTGCGAGGCATCGAGGCGACTGTCGGCCGCGGGGGTGAACTGGAACGTGGCTCCCGTCACCTCACGCGTCGTCGACAGCCCGACCACGATCACTTCGAAGCCGCCAGTCGTCTGTGCCACGCGCACGCTCGTGATCACTGGCGCCGTGCGATCGACACGAACCGCTTTGACAGGCGCAGGTGTCGGCGTCACATCGAAGTCTCCCGATGCCAATGTGACTTCGAGTTCAATCACTCCGGCGACCGACCCAGTCTGCAATGCGTTCTGTGGAACAGGGAACACTGCCTCAGTCGCCCCGGCGGGTATCTCGAACGTCATCGCGCGCGAGCCGTCCACAAATGCTACGGCAGGGTCGTCTACGTTCAATCCCGGATCGGGCGTGAAGCGAAGCACCAGCCTGCCGCGTAAAGCTGTCGGATAAGGACTGGCAATACTGACTCGCACTCGCGGCTGCTGTGCCGGCGCAATGATATCCGGCAGATCGCCAAAGCTTACGGTCGGGCTCGGCGCGGGTATGACACGCAGTTCCAGAGCGGCCGTGGCGGCACTCCTGTCGGCGTCTGTCACTCGAGCTGTGAAGCTATAGACGCCCGCCACAGTCGGTGTTCCCGTGAGTTGACCATTGGAGCCCAAAACGACGCCAGGAGGCAAGCTTCCGGCCGCGAGCGACCAGGTAAATGGACCACGTCCGCCACTCACCTGCAGAGTCTCGCTAAAGGCCGTCCCAAGGATCGCGTCACGCAATCGCCCATTGGAAGAAATGCGCAAGGCCGATGGGTTCACGTTAATCGAACAAGCGCGTGTAGCTGTACGCGAAGCGGCATCGGTAGCGCGCAGGCTGAAGTCAGTCGTGCCGGCCGTGGTCGCAGTTCCCGCTATGGAGCCCGTCTGTCCGTCCAGAGTCAGGCCTCCCGGAAGAGAGCCGGTCACAATCGCCCAAGTCACAGGAGCGTCGCCTCCTACGATTGATGGCGAGGATGAGTAAGGTGCGCCGATCACAGCCGATGGATCGGGACATGCGGTGATGGTGAAGCCGGCGCCAACTGTCAGCTCCAGTTGCCGCTCGCGCTGATTCCCGGCTGAGTCGGACACCTGCACAGTGATCCGGAAGATACCGGCCGCGCTAGCCGTCCCGCTGATCTGCCCAGTAGCCGAGTTCAAGGTCAACCCGCTCGGCAGTGCGCCGCCCGTGATGCTCCATGTGAGTGGAGGAACGCCTCCGGTCGCTGTCAGTGGCGCCGTGTACGGCGTGCCTACTTGCGCGGGCGGTAAGGACGATGTGGTGATCACAAGCTCCGGCGCAACCTGGATCGAGCAAGCACGCTCGGCGCTTGCGCCACTCTGGTCCGACACGCGGAGCGCGAATGTAGCAGAGCCCGCGCTTGCCGGAACACCTGAGACGATGCCCGAATCCGATGCGATCGTGAGCCCGGTGGGCAAGCTTCCCGACGAGACGCCCCATGTGTACGGGGCCTGTCCACCCAGCGCAGTGACCGTAGCATCGTACGGCCTGCCGACAGTTGCGATTACGGTTGGGCATGACGGGATCGCAAGGCCCGTAACCACTGCGATCGTGTACGTTCGCGACGCCGCGCCACCAGAGCCGTCCGTCACCCGCAGCGCAGCAGTATAGGGACCGGCCTGCGTCGGCTGACCGCTCAAAGTGCCGGTGTTTGGATCTAAGAAGATTCCCGGCGGCAGCGCTCCGCCGCTGGTCGTCCAAAGATAAGGGGCAGTTCCGCCGGTCGCACGCAGGGTGAAGAAGTACCGAGCTGTTGTAGTCGCATCCGGCAGCGCCTCGGTTTGAATCAGGAGCGGGCTTGCGATGGCGATGGAGCAAGCGCGCGTGGCAGTGCGACTGGACGCGTCGCTCACGTTAAGGGTGAAGTTGAATGCGCCCGCCAGGATCGGGTTGCCGCTGAGGCTGCCCGCCGGCGATAGCGTTAGGCCCGGGGGTAATTGGCCCGACGTCACGGACCAGGAGTACGGCGCCGCTCCCCCCGCCGCAGCCAGTGACGCTTGATAGTTCGTCCCCACCAATCCAGTTCCTGTGGGACATGACGAGATCGAGAGAGCAGGCGCAACCGACATTGTGAACGGACGTTCGCCTGTACGCGAATCGGCATCGGTAACGCGAATGGTAAAGGAGTAGGAGCCTGCGTTCGAAGGCACGCCGGCTAACCTCCCCGCAGGGTCGAGTGACAGGCCGGGCGGGATCGCGCCGGAAGCAACAGACCACGAATACGGAGCTCGCCCGCCGGTAGCGGACAGCGTCTGCGCGAACTCGACTCCGACTGTCGCATTCGGCAGCGAGGTCGTCACCACGGTGGGAGGAGTAGGCGCGGCAGCGATTGCGATCTGAAGGCTGCGTGTCGCGGATTGGTTTGCCGCGTCAGTGACACGGGCGGTAAAGGTTGAAGTGCCTGCCGTCGTCGGTGTACCGCTGATCGAGCCGTTCGATGCCAGTGTAAGGCCAGCGGGGAGCGATCCGGCTGACACGCTCCAGGAGTATGGAGGAGTTCCGCCCGTGGCGCTGAGGCTTGCTGAGTATCCTTGCCCAACAGTGCCGCCACTAAGTGAGGTTGTGACGACTGTCGGAGCGGGAGGCGCTGTGATGGTGATCTGCAGGTCTCGAGTCGCTGACTGGTTCGCTGCGTCCGTCACACGAGCAGTGAAGGATGAGGCGCCTGCGGTCGTAGGGGTGCCTGTGATGGCTCCGTTCGATGCGAGTGTTAGACCCGCTGGCAGAGAACCCGCCGAGACAGCCCACGCGTACGGAGGCGTGCCTCCGCCGGCGGCAAGACTTGCCGAGTAGGGCTGTCCTACAGTGCCTCCGCTCAATGATGAAGTGGTGATGGTGGGTGCGCCCGCTGTGATGGTGATCTGCAGGTCTCTCGTCGCTGATCGATTCGCTGCGTCAGTCACACGAGCGGTGAAGGTCGATGTGCCTGCTGTCGTAGGCGTGCCCGCGATAGCGCCGTTCGACGCTAGTGTGAGTCCTGCGGGCAGAGCGCCCGCTGATACTGCCCAATTGTAAGGAGGAGTTCCGCCCGTTGCGCTGAGAGTGGCTGAATAGGGTTGGCCGACAGTGCCGCTGACAAGTGATGTCGTGGTGATAGTCGGGGCGCCCGCTGCAATGGTGATCTGCAGGTCTCGCGTGGCTGACTGGTTCGCGGCGTCGGTCACTCGAGCGGTGAAAGACGATGTGCCTGCTGTCGTCGGTGTGCCGGAGATGGCGCCGTTCGACGCCAGTGTGAGTCCTGCGGGCAAGATTCCGGCTGAAACCGCCCAATTGTACGGAGGAGTTCCACCCGTCGCGCCCAGACTGGCTGAGTACGGTTGGCCGACACTGCCGCTGGCGAGCGATGTCGTCGTGATAGTCGGGGCGCCCGCTGCAATGGTGATCTGCAGGTCGCGCGTGGCTGACTGGTTCGCGGCGTCAGTCACTCGAGCGGTGAAAGACGATGTGCCTGCTGTCGTCGGTGTGCCACTGATGGCGCCGTTCGACGCTAGTGTGAGTCCTGCGGGCAGAGATCCCGCTGATACTGCCCAATTGTAAGGA
>DASQDN010000616.1:0-3326 GCA_035634155.1 Bryobacteraceae bacterium
CTCGGACGATCAGGTCGGCTGTGCCCTCGGGCAGCCCCCCTGGAGTGACGAAGTTGATCTGAGTGCTATTGGCAAAGAACACCTGCGCGGAACGCCCATTCAGTATTACCTGGGCGTTGTCGCCACCCAGGTTTGCTCCGAACACAGTAGCGATGCTTCCCGGCACCAGTCCCGCCACGTAGGATGCGGCGTTGACAATTCCAGTGGCAGCAAACGACGGAGCCGCCGCGGCGCGTATAGTCTCCGAAGGACCGCCCGCAACGCTCACCTGCACCGAGTTCGCGCCCTGTGTGCTCTGCGTCCACCGGAATTCGGCGATACCGTTCGCTGCGGTCGGCGCCGACGCTCGGTCCAGCGATCCGCCCGCCGAGGCGCTAGCCTGGACAATTACGCCGGGATAAGGCAGGTTGTTCGCATCCGTCACCTGCACTTTGATCGGGCTGCTGTCAGATTCGATCCGAAGGCGGACGTTCGCGGTCTGCGTTACCTGCACTTTGGACGTGATCGCGTCGAACTGATTGCTCGACGGCTCCACGGTCAGGTCGTCTGTCCCCTGCGAGAGCCCCGTCACTTCAAAGGTCGCCTGAGTGGCGCCCGCGGGGATCGTTACGGTCGATGGAACGCCCAGTCGGCCGGATTTCGACCTGACCTGGAGGGTCATGCTCGCCGCCGCAGGTTGCTCCAGGGATACGGTCACCGGGGCTTTGCCGTTGGTGACGACGCCAAAAGCCGGGAACCCGGAGACGGCGATGCTTTTCCGCAAGGTGGTGTCGGCGGTTGCGTTCTGCGCGGTGGCACGGGCGAAGAATGGCTCAAATTGGGTCCTGTACGCTTCAACCTGCGCCAACTGCGCGGCGGTAGGAGTCGCGCCGTCCGGCGTCACGATGAGGAACGCAAAGCGGAACTGGCGTTGTGCCACGGTGTGGTCCGGCGTGCGCCGATCGACGGCTTGAATGATGTCCTGGATAGAGACGTTGACGCGCGTCCCATCGAAAGCCACGCCCTTCTTCGGCACACCGGTCGTGCTTGCGCCGCGAGGATCCTTTACATAGAAAGTGTCCGGCACCTGCTCGGGGGGAAGCAGACCCATCAAGTACTGGTCGAGCGCCGAGTAGCCTTCCACCGTACCAGTGGTGAGGAAGCGCGGCGACGCTCCAACGCCCTTGTCCTCGATCCGGTTGCCTTCCATCAGCGAAGCATCCGAGTTGAAGGTGAAATTCCAATGTGCGAGCTGGTGTCCGAGCATCGGCGTGCCGCCGTCCTCATCCGGCACCGTTGCGTACGCCAGGAAAAGGTGGCCAGTCTCGTGAGCCAGTACGGTCAACGGTGTATCCCCGGAAGTAAGCCGCGCAGGGACGGGACCGTTCGGGTCCGTTGGGTATTGGTTCAGCGGACCCATGTTCAAGATCGCCTGCAGCCGCTTCTTGGATCCGGCCTGCTCTCCGACCTCAGCGGGGACATCGCCATAACCGGTACGATTGTTCCGTACAGTTACCTCCGTCGCGACCGATGTCGGCCCGGCCCCTACGTTCATCGTGTTGTAAATGACCAGGTAATCGTAGGCGTCGTCGTGATTGCGATAGAACTTCTGGGCGGCAGCGAAGATGTCGATCGACTCTGCGTCGGAGAAGCGCTCCACGATGCTGGAGGTGTAATCGGTCGAGGGCGTGGTCGTGAAGGCGACCAGCGCCGGATCGCCTTTCAGACCGCCCGGGGTGATTCCCGCCACGGCCTCGGTGGGCGTTCCGGAGGCATAGGCAAGCTCAATCGCGCCGTCGCGGAACAGCCGGACCTGGAACGTCTGCTGGGGACCTCGGCCGCTATCGCGGTATTCCGGCACCGCATCCCAGGAGATCACCACCCGATTGGGTTCGTTTCGCACTCTGACGCCGGTGGTCGCGCGAGTCGGATCCAAGTCATTGAATTGCGGGGCGATACGTGGCGGCCCTGACAGCATTCGTCCGAGCGATCGGTCCGTAATGTCTGAGTCGCCCTTGCCAAACGTCAGATTTCCGTCCGAGTTCACAAACACTGTCCGATACGCCGTCCCGAAGAACGGGAAGTCGAAGGGAAGGCCCACTTCGCGGGAATCGTCATCGCCGAGCCCGTCGATCACAGACCCGGACGCCGCCGCGCCCGCATCGTACGTTCCTTCTGTCGTAGTGAAGCGATAAGTGGGGCGATTCCCGGTTTGCAGAACGAACCGGATTGTTTTCCCGCTTAGATTGTACGGGTTACGTTGCGCGACCACGCCGTCGGTGGCTTCCAGGTGGGCAATGTTGCCCAGATCCGGCAGCAGCTTGATCGCCTGCTTGCTCCCGGCGCGAAGCTTCGCCTTGGGCGCGGACGAGCGGTGTAAGTGCAACTCCTCGCGCCAGTTATTATGATACGTGCCGCAGGATCGATCCAGCTGGCGGCCAGGCAGGAGGGAAACGCAGGCCAGCACGGCCAGCAACCGGTTGAACTTGTGCATAGTGCGAGGGAGACTACTATTGTAAGATTGAACCACCCCGGTCGGGGTTCCAAGAATCACCCGGATGAACTTTCCTCCATCGGGCGCCGTATTTTGGTGACAGGGGGATAGATGGCCTTTTGCACCAATTGCGGCAATAAGATGCCGGACGACGCGCAGTTCTGCGCGGCTTGTGGACGCCCGACCGGCTCGGGAGCGGCAGCAACGGCAACGCCTGCCGGGGAAATTCACGGATTCACGCATCAGCCGTACGCGCACACTCCGGCCCCGCCGCTCGACTACACGATCCAGGGCGATAACCTGCAGGTCGCCCGAGTCCGTCTGAAGCCGGGCCAGGAAGTCTTTGCCGAAGCCGGCAAGATGCTTTACAAGACGCCGAGTGTCCAGTGGGAAACCCGCATGCAGGGCGACTCGATCGGGCAGAAAATCTGGGGCGCGGTCAAGCGCAAGCTGATGGGCGAGTCGCTGTTTATGACCTATTTTCGTGCCAGCGCGGCCGGCGAAGTCGGATTTGCTGGGAGCTATCCGGGACGCATTCAGCCGTTTGATCTCGCGCCGGGACAGAGCGTTCTGGTCCAGCGCGACAGCTTCCTCTTTGCCCAAACCGGCGTTCAATTGAACATCGCCTTCGTTAAGAAGCTTGGGGCCGGGTTCTTTGGCGGCGAAGGGTTCATCCTGGAGAAGCTGACCGGCCCGGGAGCGGTGTTCATCCACGGCGGCGGCGATTTCGTGGAGTTCAACCTCGGGCCCGGCGAGGTGCTGCAAGTTGACACGGGCTGCATCGTCGGCTTCGACGAAACGGTCAATTACGACATTCAGATGGCCGGCGGCATCAAGACGGCGATCTTCGGCG
>DASQDN010000617.1:0-2495 GCA_035634155.1 Bryobacteraceae bacterium
GGGCTTCGTTTACATTACCGGGCGGAAGAAGGAACTCATCGTTTCCTCGAACGGCAAGAAGATCTACCCGGCCCGCATCGAGAGCCTCTTCAAAATGGAGCCGATTGTCAATCAAGTACTGCTCATTGGCGACAAACAACCGTATGTCACCGCTCTCATCACCATCAATGCCGCAGCCGCTGAGTCGCTGAAGGGCATGGAGGCCTTCCAGGGTCGGGAGGCTTCTGAGCTCATTAAAGCGTCGCCTGTGGCCGCGGAGGTTAACGGCGCCGTGAAGCGGGTGAATAAACAATTGGCGCCCTTTGAGCAGATCCGCCGCTTCCGCATTCTCGAGCGTGAGTTCTCGATCGACCGAGGAGAGATGACGCCGACAATGAAAGTCCGCCGGAAGCAAGTCATCGACAACTACAAAGAGGTCGTAAGTGAATTGTATCTGGGCAAGGAAGAGTTCGGCTAGTCTAACCCGGCAACTGTGAATGTACGCTCGTCATCGGGCCCGCGCTCGATTCCAATTTCTATCAGTGTGTTCGAGGGCAGCGCTTGCTTGTAGGCCTCGCCCCATTCCACCAGCATCACTGCGCCGCGATCGAACATTTCGTCGAGCCCGAGCGCGCTCACCTGCTCGGGTCTATCCAGGCGGTATAGATCGATGTGATACACGTTGCTTCCATACTCGTGGATCACTGTGTAGGTGGGGCTTGAGACTTCATCCACGCCGGCGGCGTTCAGCCCGGCGACAATCCCTTTGCTGAGCGTTGTCTTACCAGCGCCCAGATTTCCAGTTAGCAGAACGAGGCTAGGACGCTGGATCTCGGTCGCGAGCTTCCGGCCAAGTTCGATGGTGTCTTCTTCGGATGCAGTCTTATAAACGCGCACACTCACGCATCGCCTCCGGTAAGTACGCAAGTATGTCCGTCGCAAGGACGCACTTTTCGAAGGTCGCGCGGGCCGCCCGCTGACCCGCCAATCCATGAAGGTACACGGCTGCCAGCACCGCCGCCTCGCGATGCTGCGGCCATTGTGCCAGCATCCCCGCAATCAAACCGGTGAGCACATCGCCTGTGCCGCCTTTCGCAAGCGCGGGCGAACCGGTTGGATTCACCCATGTGCGCCCATCGGGAAACGCGATCATTGTTCGATTGCCTTTTAACACTACTACTGCCCCGCACGCGGCGGCATACTCGCGTGCTGAGTTCAGACGCTCGCGCTGTATGTCTTCGATGCTGCGCTCCAGGAGTCGCGACATCTCGCCGGGGTGCGGTGTCAGCACACGAAACCCGCTTCCGGAAGTCCATGCGGTACCGGCGAGCGTGTTCAACGCGTCTGCATCCAGGATGAGGGGCAATTTGCATTGACGTACCGCGTCTCGGACCATCTCGCGCGCCCAAGGCTCTGTTCCAAGTCCTGGTCCGATAGCGACTACCCGTTTACGACGTGTCAGGGCTTCCAATTCCGTCCAGGAAGCGGGGAGTTTCTCCGCCATCAATTCGGGGATGGTGAGCTTTTCGGCAGAGGAGGCGACTGTTGCAAGGCCGGCTCCGGCGCGCAAGGCTGCGAGGCCCGCCATCTCGGCGGCTCCGGTCTTTCCGGCGGCCCCTCCGACTACCAGCACGTGACCGAAGTCGCCCTTGTTGGACTCGCGGTCGCGAGGCTGCATGAGATGTGCGAACTCAGCGGGCTCGGTGGAATGTAGCGCGATCGTCTCAAGCAGCGCATCGGGACTTCCAATTCGTCCTACGATCACGTCTCCTACGCGATCGCAATTCGGCGCCAGCACATGGCAGATCTTCAGCGCAGTGAACGTAACACAGACATCCGCTCGCGCGACATCTCCTTCGCTGATGCCCGAGTCGCTGTGCATCCCGGAGGGAACGTCCACGGCGACGACTTTGGCGTTCGGAAAGGACCTATTGATCTCCCGAATCCACTCGGAAGCCTTGCCGCGTGCTGGGCCATTCAACCCAGTGCCAAGAAGTGCGTCAACCACCAAGGTCGCGCCGCGCATCTCCTCCGTGATGGCATCGAAGACTGGGCACCCGCACGCACGTAGCATCTGCAGGGGCAAGGACTCGGCGTCCGGATCCGTAGCAGCAACGTGAAGCGACAAGGTACGAAAGCGTGTGAAAAGCTGGCGCGCGATGACGAAGCCGTCACCCCCGTTGTTGCCTTTCCCGCATAGCACCACAATGCGGTGCTTTGCCAAGATTGGCCAACGCGCTGCAATGTACTCCACCACTCGATGGCCTGCGTTTTCCATCAGGATAGAGCCGGGAC
This sequence comes from Bryobacteraceae bacterium, assembly GCA_035634155.1. Classification (GTDB taxonomy): domain Bacteria; phylum Acidobacteriota; class Terriglobia; order Bryobacterales; family Bryobacteraceae; genus DASQDN01. The sequence goes on from DASQDN010000617.1 coordinate 2,275, forward strand.
TGCCAAGCTCCTCTGTTTGCCGGTCGACGGCCCGCATCTCGGCCGATGTCAGTACCTTCATCTGTGCTCCAGCAAATCTTCCAGTTTCCTCAATTCCTTGGCTCCGCCCATCGCGATCAAGTAGTCGCCGCCGGAGATCTCTGCTTCGGCGTCAGGATTGAAGAGCATCTCTCCGTTTGCTTTTTTGATCGCCAGCACAATGACACCAACCTCCTTCCGCA
>DASQDN010000618.1:0-3116 GCA_035634155.1 Bryobacteraceae bacterium
GCTCGCGATGTACAGCGACGTGTCTATTGCAGACCGCCGGCGCGCCGCGTGTGAGGACAACGCGCTACCCTCTCTGGATCTGTATTACGGAACTGCATCGAAGTTGGTGGACCGCGCGTTTACACCGACCATGCGCAAGGAAGGACGGCTCCTCATGTTTCTCAAGGAGCGCCTCGCGCGCATGAAAACTCCGGTCGATGTCGGGCCGGCTCTTCGCATGGTCTTGACCGCGAAGCTGGACCCGCCGGAGCGGGAGGACTTAGTTGCCGCTTTCACAGGCATGCTCAGTCGCATCGCTGAGTCACATCGCGAGTTTCTTTGGACAGAAACGATGTTGGGTCTGGACACCGAAACTCTTCGGCGCACACCGGCACTCATTCCGGCTCTTCGCTCCTACGTCGTCCGGCAGTTGAGCGGAACACGCTGCGCGGAACGGTTTGACGAGGAACCTCGCTCGGTTCAGCGACTGAACGCCGCCATCATCAACATCGACCCGCAAGGGCTAACCTATCGGCCGATTTCCCCGAAGGAGTCAAAGCCGGATCGTAAAGGCGCAGCATTCGATAGCGAAGATGCCTGGCAGTCGAACCGTTCCGAACAAGTGCTAGAAGCACTGCGTTGGTTGAAACATGGCAACCGCGACTTGCCCGACAATCAGCGGTTCTGGACCGCGGCCGAACGCAGCACGGACGAGTGGAACGCGCGCTACCAAGCTCTCGTGAAGATCCTGGAAGGATGGAAAGAAGAGGAAGAGCGTTTCCCTGAGTTGTACGTGTTCATGGTATGCCAGACATACTCATCGCTCGCGGCTTTGCTGCCGCCCGGCCGGGCGCAGGACAATCATGTTGACGCTTATCTGAGTTTTCTTGAAGGCCGCTACTCGCCCGTCGAGAACCGCAACTTGTGGTTCACTCAGGTTAAGCACCTGCTGGGGAATAAAGTCTTCCTTCCACGTTTCGCCCGCAGTCGTAATCCCGTAATTGCCACCTACGCCAAGCTGCAAATGAGGCTGGCGCGATAATAGAAATCATTGTGCCGAATCTCGCGCTGCGCGTGCAGAACCTGCGTAAGGCATACAAGGATGTCGTCGCCGTTGACGGCCTGAATCTCGAGGTCGCCACGGGCGAGTGCTTCGGCCTCCTTGGGCCAAATGGCGCAGGCAAGACAACCACCATCGAAATCTGCGAGGGACTCACGACGCCCGACTCGGGTGAGGTCGAGATCCTCGGCATGCGCTGGTCGTCCGAGCCAAAGAAGTTGCGCCAGTGCCTTGGCATTCAACTGCAGGAAACACAGCTCGCCGAAAAGCTCACGGTTTTTGAGACAGTCACGCTTTTCCGCAGCTTCTTCCATCAAGGGCCGTCGCCCGCGGAATGCATCAAACTCGTGCAGCTTGACGAGAAGCAAAACGCGCGCGTCGGAGCATTGTCCGGCGGCCAGAAGCAAAGGCTCGCGCTGGCTTGCGCGCTTGTCGGGGATCCGCAGTTGCTGTTTCTCGACGAGCCGACCACCGGCCTCGACCCGCAGGCTCGGCGGCAGTTGTGGGAACTGGTCGAGGAGCTTAAACGCTCCGGACGCACGGTGCTCCTGACGACGCACTACATGGATGAAGCCGAGCGCCTCTGCGACCGGATCGCCATCATGGACCACGGCAAAGTGATCGCCGAAGGAACGTCGCGCGAGCTGATCGCCTCCATCGGCATTGAGCACATGGTGGAGTTCTCGGCAGGCTCAGCTACTCCTGACACCGAGCCTTTACGCAGTATCGAAGGAGTGAAGGCAGTTACCGCCGGGCATGGATCCGTGCAAATGCAGGTCACCGCGTTGCACAAGGCTGTTCCGGCGCTACTATCTGAGCTGTCGCGCCAGAACGTGCCGCTCACCGAATTGCGGACACATTCGGCCAGTCTTGAAGACGTTTTCGTCGCCCTCACCGGGAGGCATCTGCGCGATGAATAAAGCCCTTCGCGAACTCACATTGGTGCGCTTTCGGGAGTTCATCCGGGAACCGGAAGCCGTCTTCTGGGTATTTATCTTCCCTATCCTGCTCGCGGCGGGACTTGGGTTGGCCTTTCGTAACCGGCCGCCCGAGGTATTGACGATTGGCGCGGTCACTCCCGAACTGACAAGCATTCTGCGTCAGGAAAAGCTTCTCAACGTGGAGCAGTTCGAGCACTCGGCGGGTCAACAGGCGCTTCGCACGGGGCGCATCGCGTTGCTTGCGATGCCGGTCGGCAACACGGTTCACTTTCGCTACGACGACACGAACCCGGAAGGTCGCAGTGCGCGCATGCTGGCCGATCGGGCCGTGCAACGCAATGCCGGACGCGTAGACCCCGTGCCATCAAACGATCAGATTATGCGTGAGGCGGGATCGCGCTACATCGACTTCCTCGTTCCGGGACTGCTCGGAATGAACCTGATGGGAAGCGCGATTTGGGGTATGGGGTTCGGAATTGTCGATGCGCGGCGCAAGAAGCTGCTGAAGCGCCTTATTGCTACTCCGATGCCGCGCCATTATTACTTGTTTTCATTTATTTTGTCGCGCCTCCTGATGCTGGTCGTGGAGGTCGGAGCACTTGTGGGTTTCGGCCTGCTCGTTTTCGGAGTGCCTCTCCGAGGCTCAGTCCTGGCGTTCACATTGCTCTGCGTTTTGGGATCGATGTCCTTCTGCGCCATCGGGCTGCTGATCGCTTCCCGCGCTCAAACCATCGAAGGCGCGTCGGGGATCATGAATCTGGTCATGATGCCGATGTGGATCCTGTCCGGCGTATTCTTTTCTTCTCAACGATTCCCGGACGTGATTCAGCCGGTGATCAAGGCCCTGCCGCTCACGGCCTTGATCGATGGGCTTCGGGCAAACATGCTGCAGGGCGCGGGATTCAGAGAGCTCGCAATCTACATCGCCATCCTGACCACGTGGCTGATTGTGAGCTTCGTCGTCGCCTTGAAGATCTTCCGGTGGCGCTAGGTTCTACCTGCGTTTGAACACCAGCGTCTGGTCCAGTTTTCGTCCGTCCGAAGCCGTCGCGAGCACCTGCAGGGTCATCTGCTTGCCATCGTCGGACAAGGTGCGTATCCACTGACCTTCTACTTTGCCGCCTTCGTTGGCGGCA
>DASQDN010000619.1:0-2003 GCA_035634155.1 Bryobacteraceae bacterium
GCGGATACCGCGTGACGAAGGTCTTCGGCCCGGGGATGATGGCAATTTCATACGGCGCCGAAGCGCCGGACGGCAAAAAGTTATTTCTCAAGCAGTACAAGTCGCCGACGCCTACGGTCGTCTGGTATCCGCAGTTTGTGGATTACCAGAAGGAACTCTCGAACAGAATTAAAACGGGCAAGGCTGCACACTATGCGATCCGTCAGATCCATGCGTTCGAGGAGATGTGGGGTGGACGCACCTACTTCGTCGCCTACGAATTCGTCGCAGACGGTCATACCCTGGATGTCATTCTCGATGAAGAGAGAGACACACACCAGCGCACGAAGATAGCGCCGACGCGAGACCCTGCCGTGTTGGCGAGGCACGTCACATGGGCCAAGGTGTTCATGGCGGGGATCGCCGCTCTGCACGAATCGAAAATTGTTCACGCCGATCTTAAGCCGGGAAACGCGTTCTTGATCAGGGATCCTTCCCTTGAATCGGGCTATCAGCTCAAGCTCTTCGACACTGATTTTTCATTGCTCGCCGATCGCAAGGCTCCATGGCATGGGTACCAGGGCTACGTTGGAACCGACAACTATCGATCACCCGAGCACATGACGCGTGGAGCGGTCCCCGTCCCGGCGTCGGACATCTTCACGTGTGGTTTGATTCTGTTCGAGCTCCTGGCAGGCGTGCATCCCTATTGGCATGAGGATCAAGCCGAGTACGCCAAGCGTGCCCGAGCGTATGACCTCAAGCCGCCGGCTTTGCTTGGGATCATGCCGGCCCCGGCGCAGAACGCCGAAGTGAGCGCGATTCTCCACCGCTGCCTTTCTCCCGATCCCGCCGCGAGACCGACAGCGTCTGCGATACGAGCTGCCCTCAGCGGCCGCTCTCCGAAATCCGAGACTGCGAGCGTAGCGACAGGCGCACGGCCTCGCGCGGAAGGGACAACCGCGGGCTCGGCTGCGCCGGGCGCGACCGCAAAGCCCGGGACGGCGACTGGTCCAAAGCTCACGTCGAGCAGAATCCGGCTGGTGAGTTCAGGGGGCGAGTCCCTGGAAATTGGCATCCGCACCGTGATTGGCAAGGCCGTTCTCCGCCGGTTCGGGGCGGAAGCCGAGTTCTGGGAAGATCAGCAGTGCACGATTGAACGGCAGCCCGATGGACACTGGACAGTGAAGCCATCGCCCGGGACCGCGAATGAGACGCTTCTGAACGGTACGCCGCTCACGGCGCCACAGGGCTTGAGCGAAGGTGACGTGCTCGCGGTTGGACGGAGTGCAAAGGGCATCAGCAAGCTTCCGTTAACCGCTCGTGTCGGATGAATACCAAGCCGCTGCATTTCCGTCGCCGGTGAACAACATGTCGAACGATTCACTCGATGACATTCAACCGGAGCCGCCGTCGGCCAACCTCGAACCGGAAGTAGGCCCGGACGCCGCGCAAGCCGCGGGGGATCCGCTACATTCGGCTGGCGAAGAGCCCCCCCCGCCCATCCCGCCCCCAGCTATTCCGCCCGTTGTGGACGTGTACGACCTCGATTGGGAATACATCGTGGCCTCGCTGCGTCCCGGTGGTCTGCGTGCGCGCATACGGGCAACGGTGGAGCAACTCGAAGCGCTGCTCGACTCGGAAGGGGACGCGCAGCGGATGCTCTTCGACGACCAGCGGCATGGCCCGTCCGACCGTGCGTTGAAGGTGGCAACGCTTTCCGACGATCCCCTGTGGTTCATCGGGGACATCCACGGAGACCTGCTGGCCTTGAATGCGGCACTCGCGCTGATTGACCGCGAGTCGAAGCAGGAGAACGTCCAGATTGCCCCGCGCATCATACTCCTGGGCGATCTCTTTGATGATGGCGGGTACGGTCTCGAAACCCTGTTGCAGGTATTCGAGCTCATCCTGAAGCGCCCGCGATCGGTGTGTCTGGTCGCGGGCAATCATGAAGAGGCGCTTGGCTACAACGGCGCGCGCTTTACGGCAACAGTGTCTCCATCGGATTTCAGCGACTTCCT
>DASQDN010000620.1:0-6295 GCA_035634155.1 Bryobacteraceae bacterium
CGCCGCATCGACTACGTCCATCGCCTCTACGGCCCGAACTCCGGCTCGATCGTATCCCAGCCCTACCTCATGATGAAGGCCGCCGGGCGCTCCGGCCGCGAGGTGTTCCGCGGCGTTCCCCCCGAGCAGATCCCCGGACAAACGCTGCTGGTTGTAGCCCCCGCGTCACCATTGCCGCTGGTAGGCCACGTCCAATTTCCCACGCTTGGAGGAACCACACTACAGTCCGCGAGCTTTGTCGCCCTGAATGGCGCTGGCCCGTGGACATTCGACGAGATCGACGCGTTCTTCCTCCCGTTTCATCCGCTCGACGGCGTGGTTCGCCCGGGGCCCACCCTGAACCTCGCTCTCCTCCGCCGGTAACGGTAAGCGGCCGTTCAAACCGTAGGGCAGAATCCATGTATCCTAGGTCTTAAGCGAACACCATTTGCGCCGAGCCTGGCGCCAAATTGCACTTCCATGAACAAGGAGCGCTGGCGACAAATCGAAGCCGTCTTCGCGGAAGCCGTTGAGCTTCCCGACGCCGAGTCGCGAGCCTTTTTGGAACGCGTTTGCGCCGGCGATCCGGAACTTCGCCGCGAAGTCGAACTCCTTCTCGAAAGCGACCGCAGAGCCCGAGAACCTGAAGGTTCCCCCGTCGGTCAGGCGATCGGACACGCCGCCGCCGCTTTCGCCGTGCAGATGCAGCGCGACTTTTCCGCATCGCAGATCGGTAGGCGTATCGGTCCCTACGAAATCGTGCGCGAAATCGGACGCGGCGGCATGGGCTCGGTCTACCAGGCCGTCCGCATCGACGACCAGTACATCCGCTCGGTCGCCATCAAGTTCATCGCGCACGGTATGGACACCGAGGATGCCTTGGCGCGGTTTCGAACCGAACGCCAGATTCTGGCGACCCTCCAACATCCCAACATTGCCGGCCTCCTCGACGGCGGAACAACAACCGACGGCCGCCCCTACATCGTGATGGAGTACATCGAGGGGGAGCCTCTCCTCGAGTTTTGCCAAAAGCGCAACCTGAACATTGAGCGTCGAATCGAGCTGTTTTGCGACCTTTGCAGCGCCGTGCATCACGCTCATCAGATGCTCGTCATTCATCGCGACATCAAGCCCGCCAACGTCCTCGTCACGGATCAGGGCGTGCCCAAACTCCTCGACTTCGGCATCGCGAAATTGATGGCGCCGGAACTCGTCCACGGCGGCAGCCAGACGACGATGACGGTGATGCGCCGCATGACTCCGCAGTACGCCAGTCCGGAGCAGATTCGCGGAGAAGCGCTCACCACGGCCACCGACATCTACTCGCTCGGCGTCTTGTTGTATGAGCTCCTCACGCAGAGCAGCCCTTACCGCATCACCGGCCACACGTCGCAGGAAGTGGAGCGAATCGTGTGCGACAGCGAACCGATGCGGCTCAGCACGGCCGCCCACAGCGACTCCCGCCTACGCCGTCAACTCTCCGGTGACCTGGAGAACATTGTCGCCATGGCGCTGCGCAAAGAACCGCACCGCCGCTACGCTTCCGTGCAACAGTTCGCCGTTGACCTGGAGCGATACATCGCAGGCATGCCGGTTTCAGCGCGAGAAGACACAATGTTTTATCTCGCGACCAAGCTGGTGCGCCGCAATCTGCTCGCCTCCGCCGCGTTCGGCTTGCTCGCGCTCAGCATCGGCGCCGGATGGTACGCCACCTACCGCGAAGCCAAGCGAACCGAGGCGCGCTTCGAAGAATTGCGCAAGCTCGCCAACGCTGTTCTCTTCGACTTCCACAAAAGCATTGAGCATCTACCAGGCTCCACACCCGCTCGCGAGCTTCTGGTGCGTACGGGCATGGAATATCTGAATCGCCTGTCCGTCGACGCATCCACCGATCTCAGCCTGCAATGGGAGCTCTCACAAGCCTACGAGCAGGTCGGTGACGTGCAGGGCGATCCCTCCGGTCCGAACCTCGGAAAATTCCGCGAAGCCCTTGCCAGCTATAACAAGGCCCTCCAATTAGCCGAGCCTCTCAGCAACAAGAACCGCGACTACGGAACCCTTAGCTGCATCGCGTGGCTGCACTACAAGTGCGGCGACATCGAGTTGCGCACCGCCAGCGTCGACACCGCCGTGGAAAGTTACATGCGCGGCCTCCGTGTCTCCGAACGCATCGGCGCCGAACTGCATGACGCCCGCGCCGACGGGCTTCTGCTGAACGGCTACATGCGTGTCGCCACCGCTAAGACGCGAATGTCCGCGGCCAAGGAAGCTCTCCCGTACGCGCAGATGGCAGTCGAGGCCGCCGATCGCGCCGCCGAGGCGGCAGGCCAGCGTGGAACCGCCGATATGGCGAGAACGCGCCTCCTGGTGGGCAGTCTACTTTGGATTCGCGGCGATCTCCATGGCGCTTGGGACCGCTACCAGGAAGCCGTCGCCTGGCTCGAGCAGCTCGTCGAGAAAGAGCCCGACGCGCGAGCGCCCGCCGAACTCCTGGAAGAAGCCTACCGTCGCTCGGGAGATTTACAGGGCAACCCTTCGTACTTCCACTTCGGCGATATGGAGAAAGCGAAGTTCTACCACCGCAAAGCGTTGCGTATCGCCGAACATCTGGCAACCCGCGATCCCAAGGACGCCACGGCGCGAGCGCAACTCAGCATCGCGCTCCGCCGCATGGGCGCCGTGCAACGCGCCGCCGAGCCTCTCCAGGCAGTGGAGCTTTATCGTGAAGCCCTTGAGCACTTGAAGACGTTGCTTGATCGTGCGCCATCGGATCTCAACTATCAACGGGATTACGCCAACACGCAGCTCGGTCTTGCCGCCGCGCTGAAAAACGCCGGCAGATCTAAACTCGCGCTCGATGCGGCACTGACAGCCATGGGCTCGCAAAAGAAGATCCTGGAGCAGCATCCCGAGCGTTCAGTCGTTCGCGAGGATCTGTTCGATTCCACAACTACGTTGGCCGATATCCGGCTTGCCCTTCGCGATTACGCCGGAGCATTCAGCACCTACCAGGACGCGCTGAAGCAGGCCGAAGCGCTGCGGCAAGACGATCGCGAGAATCTATACGCGGAGCGTTGCCTCGCGTTGGGCTACCAGGGTCTCGGGAACTATTATGCGACCCTCAGCGAATCCCGCGAACCTGGACCCAATCGTGAAGAGGCGCAGCAGTGGTATTCCAAGGCGCTGTCTATCTGGAACCGCTGGCGCGCACACAACATCGCGCTTCCGTATTCGGCCAATCGAGAAAAGGACCTCCTCCGCCTCAAGGCCGGGCTCACATCGCGAAACTGAGCTGTAGTTGCTGCGCGGCTACAACTGGCCGCCGCAATTGATTGGCGCCTTGTCGCAGCCACGACAATTCCCATTGGAAATGTTCTGCGTCCTCGGCCCTTCCGAACTTCTCCGCGGCAGCGACCAGACGCTCCAGCACCTCCACTGCTTCCGCATTCCGGTACTGCTTGCGCAGCCAATCACTGGCTGTCTGACCGAGCCGTCGCGCCAGCTCCCAATCTGTTCCACACGCGAACTCGAGAGCCGGTCCAAGCTCCGCCAGCGACATCGGAAACGCCGCATACACTTCGCGCGCGTGACGCAGCCGGACGGTGTCGTCCATGGCCGTTGCATGAACGACGCGTACACGCGACCGGTCGAGCCTGTCGACAACGCGGCCGTTCACCAGCGCCTCCAACGCCGCCTCTGCGCGCGAGCTCGCCAATTCCGCGATGCGGCCGGCGAGATCGACCGCAGCAGCCCCGCGCCGGCACGCGGACAACGCGCGCCACAATTGCAACCCGTCGTTATCTGCGGCCGACGGAGTGCTCTCGCATAGTTTGCGAAGCCGCACAACCGAACCCTGCGCCACCGCTTCGTCGCGTGTAGTCACCACTATCGACGAGCGGCCATCGCCGCTCAAGCCAACCGGCAGCTTGCGCCGCAGATCATCGAACACAAGCAGCAGCCGGTGCTCGGCAACCAACGTCGGAATCCGCCGCGCATCCGACACGCCGATTTGCGCGGCCAGGTCGCCGACAATGGAAGCGTCGGAAGCGTCTCCGCAATTCACCCAGAAAACTTCGCGAAACTGCTCGCCCGCTAGCCGGGCAAACTCCTGCGCCAGCGCCGACTTTCCCGAGCCCGCCGATCCTGCCACCGTGCACCGCGCGCCGCCATTATCCACAAGCGTTCGCCACAACAGCGCCGTCTCATCCGCGCGTCCTGCAAATGAGGGAAGCCGCGCCGGCGCAAACGGGACTGTTCCTTCGGCAGGCTCATGCAAGGATATTGTCCAGCGCTCCACAGCCCGCAGGAACTCGACCTCATCCTTGTAATAGAAGAAATTTGTGCGCTCCAACAGCTTCGGATAAGGACACGGCGCGGTCAACACACAAGCCACCGGAGGTCGCGCATGGGCGCTGGCATGATCGAGCAGGGGCTGCCACGTCGCACGATGCAGGCGCGCCGGCGTCGCGTCCGGTCCGAGCATTAGCACGATTCCCGCAGCCGTCAACCCCCCCTCCCACGCATCCAGCAAATGCGTATCCGGATCGAGGGGCTCCATCCAAACCTTGGCCTCCGCGCACCGCTCCAGCCGAGCCGCAATCTGCTCCGCGGCTCCACGGTCTCCAGCCGAATGACAAAGGAAAATGTCGATCACCGCTACAGATTACCGCACCATTTCAGAGTATTCTGGCACTATGAAACTCCGCCTGCTCGGCGTCCTTGCGGCGTGCGCTGCCTCCACGGCAATGGCGCAAACAAATCCGGTGTTGCCGCCTGAATTCACCGTTTCCCTTGGTCAGCGCGTGCGGGAGTATTTCCAATTAACCGAGGCGCAGGTAAAATCCATAGCGGACAACAAACGCAAGCACATCGAGTGGACCGTCGAGAAGCAGATGCGCGTCGCGCAGGTTCAGCGCGAGATCTTCGAAGAAACACACAAGCAGACAGTGGATCCGCTGGCCCTTGGACAACGCTATGCCGAGATCGAGAGCATCTGCCGTGAGATGCGCAGCCGCTCGACCGAACTGAATACCGCAAACGCCAACGTTCTCACCCCAGCTCAGAAGGTGAAGCTGAAGGCGCTCGAAGACGCGTTGGCGTTGTTGCCTACAATCGCCGAAACTCAATTTGCAGATTTGCTGGCGGCCCCTTCATACACAACGAATATTGCGCCTCAGTTCCCGATTGGGTTGAGTGACGCATTCAGCAGGACCGACGGAACGCATCTCGGCATCACTGGGCCATCCGCAACCGGCTGCGGTTTCGGCATGCCCTACCGCATCATCAGGGTCGCAATGCCAGGAGGGGGCCCGCCGGTGACTCAGCCAATCACGGGCTCTGGATCAGGAACGGGGACGCCCTAGGTTCGGGAGCTGATAAAACATCTTTGCGGAGATTGTTTTGAACAGCACGGAAGAGATCCTAGGACGCCCCGAGTACAAGATTGGCGAAATCCGACGAGAAGCCGGTGAGATTTGGTGGAAGGCAGAGGACAGGCCAAGGCAATCGTGCCCGGATCGCGGAAGTCAGCAACTGAGGAATAAAGGCGTTGTTCGACGAGTGGTGCGGCATGCCAGTTGGGCGGGGCCGCGTGTCTGGCTTGTGCTGAGGGGCAACACTGGTTGTGCAAGGATTGTGGCCGTCGCTTCCGTCACCGCTTCCCCGGCATCCTACCGAGGCAGCATGCCACCGAAGCATTTCTTTTCCCGGAAGCATGGCTATGCCACTACCTTATGCGACCTGAAGAACCATTCGGTCTACGATGTCACGTTGGGTCGGAGCCAGTGGGCTTTAGACGCTTATCTGAACCGCCTCGAAAAGAGCGGGTGCGGCTGGTGTGCATGGATCTGGCTTCCAGCTGTCGAGCAACGGTACGTAAGCACTTCCCGAATGCCAAGATTGTGGCCGATCGCTTTCATGTGATCCGATTGATCAATCAACACTTGCTGGCTTGCTGGCGGCAACTGGATCCGGAAGGATCCAGGAATCGGGGGCTGATATCTCTCATGCGCCGCCACCGTCACAACCTCAGTCCGGAACAGCAACTCAGGCTTGCTGCCTATCTCGATCGCAATCCTGTGCTGGAGGCCATCTACCGCTTCAAGCAACGCCTGTGCTATCTGCGTCTGAAGAAACATCGAACTCGCAAACAGTGCGAGCAACTGGCGCCGCGATTCCTCCGCGCCCTTTATCAACTTGGTCAGGCGCAGCTACCCCAACTGGTCACCTTGGGGGAAACACTTTTCTTCCTGGTCTGAAGAGATTGCCGCTAGGTGGCGATTTAGCCGAAACAACGGAATCACCGAAGGCTTTCACA
>DASQDN010000621.1:0-9375 GCA_035634155.1 Bryobacteraceae bacterium
CTGGGCGCGCACCGCGCTCGAGTTCGAACCGGACCCGCATCAGGCCCGGGTTCTAGCCTCGCAATCAAACCGCGTCCTGCTGAACTGCACTCGCCAATGGGGTAAGTCCACCGTCTGCGCCGTCAAAGCCGTTCACCGGGCACTCACCCGCCCCGACAGCCGCATTGTGATCGCCTGCCCCACCCAGCGCCAAAGCTCCGAGTTCCTTCTGAAGGCCGCCGAGTTTCTCGAAAGACTCCGAATCAAGGCCCGCAGCGACGGGCGCCAGCGACATTCGCTCCTGCTGCCGAATCGCTCGCATTTGATCGCCCTGCCGGGCAAGGCGAACGGCGCTACGATTCGCGGCTTCTCGGCTTTGTCGCTGCTCATCATAGACGAAGCCGCACTGGTGAACGAGCCGCTGTATCGCTCCCTCCGCCCCATGCTCGCCGTCGGACAAGGCGACCTTTGGCTTCTGAGCACGCCCTACGGCAAACGCGGCTTCTTTTATCAGGAGTGGGCCTTCGGAGGCGAGCGTTGGACCCGCTTCCGCGTCCCTGCAACCGAGTGCCCGCGCATCCCGGCTGACTTCCTCGAAGAAGAGCGTGAATCGTCGGGCGATCTCTACTTCAGCCAGGAATACATGTGTGAGTTCCACGCCACCGACGATGCTCTCTTCCACGACGAACTCGTGCGCAACGCTCTATGCAGCGGAATTGAACCGCTCGTTCCGGGCGAGCTGTCGTAAGGCGCGAACGCAATGCTCGCTGCCAACCCCGCCATACACAGGCGCGAGTACTTCCTCGGCCTGGACCTGGGCCATCGCCGCGATCGTACCGCCATCGCGATCCTTGAACGCGCCGACACAACCACAGGCGAGCGAGACCCCGTCACTTGGTCTATTGGCCGAGCCACCACTAATCACTTCCGCTATCTCCAGCGCCTCCCGCTGCACACGCCATACACAACCATCGCCGAGCACGTCGAGCGCATTGGTCGCAAGCTCGTAAGGCAAGGGGCGTGCACCGTGATCGTGGATGCGACCGGCGTAAGACTCCCGATAGTTGATGCCCTGCGAGCCGCAGACGCGCCATGGCGCCTGATGCCCGTCACCATAGGCTACGCAGGCGGCGAGCATTACAGCGACGGCTTCTGGCGAGTCCCCAAGCGCGACCTGATCGCCGGCCTGCAGCTAGCATTCGAGCACCGTGACTTTCGCATCGCTGCCAGACTGCCCGAGGCGGAAACGCTCATCGAGGAGCTAACTTCCATGAGGGCTACGACACGCCACACCGGAGCCATCCAATTCGCCAGCCCGGGAGACTCGCACGACGATCTGGCGATAGCCGTAGCCCTAGCCTGGTGGGGAGCCAGCACCCGCCGCCCGGGACATCTCGGAGTGCCCAAGCCACTCTTATAACGGCAGGCGATCTGGGTCCACTTCCCATGTTTCCAAAGGCGCCGTCCTTTCTAATCGCGACACCGGACCGCATACACTTTCTGGAAACAGCATCGGCAAGGTGGTTCCGGCGAACCTCCAAGCTTTACATTGGATGCTGCCAAAGCACTGAAGCCGTATCTGGAAAGCTTCGGCAAATCACCGGAGGCTATCGGTGAAAAATCTCCGGAGCTGTTGAATCGTCCCGGTTGACCGACTTGCCTGCGCCCCGCACACCCAGGGCCCAAGACCCATGAGCCCGCTGGTTGATGGACTCTGGTCTGCTCGACTGCTTAGACCCGCGGCGAATCGAACTTCGTGCTTGGAGCACCCCCCCGATCTCATCCGAGCATCATCAACGATCCACAAAAGCCTCCCCCACCTTAACCGCAACCGAGAACGTATCCGCGTAAGAGATATTCGAAGTCACCGCCACAACAACACGATACTCGGGCAGCATCACCAACGACGCCACCATCCCGCCTAGCGAGTGCCCGTCATGGCCGACCAATCGCGTCGACCTGCCGTTCACCGTCGCTGTCTTCACATACCATCCAAGGCCATAATCCGTCCCTTCACCCGACGCCAGCCGTTGCGAAGTCTGCAGCATGCCCACCGTTGCAGGTTGAAGCAACTGTCCGCTTTGCACCGCCATTCCGAAACGCGCCAGATCGGAAGGGGTGGAAACAAACACACTCGCCCCCGCATAACAGGAATAATTAAGCGGCCGCATCAAATGCAGCCCATAGCCAGGATCCGCTGCAAACCTGGGGAAATACGCCGTAACAAGAGGACCCTGTCCCGCCTCCTCGGCACTAGGAGGACGGCCAGCGCGGTCTCGCCTCGCCCGCGGATCAAAGATCAATTCCCGAATCAGGTTCGCCACGGGAAAGTCATCGTCGTCCTCCATCCTCGAAGGATCGGGTGCCGTGTCGCGCATACCGACCGGATCGAAGATCCGTTCCCGCATAAACCTCAAGAACGGCTGCCTGGCCGCGGCTTCAACCGCCGAACTCACCACAATCCATCCATAGCTCGAATGCCGGAAGTCCGTCCCGGGCTGGAACCGCAGCGGAGTCTCCGCGAACGCCGGCAGGGCCTCCACTGGCTTCTCGCAGTGCTGGCTGAAAAGCGGCCCCTCATCACCACTGTCGTTAGTCAATCCCGCCGTATGTCCCATCACTTGCCGTAGTGTCACCGGCCACTGTTTCCTCGGAAACTCGGGTACGTACGCCTGAATCTCGTCTCCCAATTTCAACCGGCCTTTCTCGATCAACAGGCCCACCGCCGCTGAAGTGAGCGCAATCGACGCAGTTCCAATTCGAAATCGATGAGCCGGTGTCACACGCACACTGCCCTCAAGATCCGCAAACCCGAGCCCTTCCGCCCACACAACATTTCCATCGACACCCACCGCCACCGAAAGACCGGGAAGATTCTTAGCCACTAAGTGCGTAAGCGCGATCTGTCGAGCCTTCTCCACTCGATTGCTTACCGCGCCTGAAGCGGGGGCCGCATTCCCCACCGTGGGCACATCCGCCGCGACCGGGTGAAGGGGCTTTGAAGTGACAGTGACAAACACCCAGACCGCCGGAATCACAAGCAGCAATCCCAGGGCCGCGAGCACACCTGCCAGCCACACCGACATTCGTCCTCTTCGCGAATCGACCGGGGCATAGCGCATAGAGCAACTTTACATCACAAAGAACTTATCGTCAATTCTATTTCTTTCGGGCGGCCGCTACACGCTCAGCCGAAACGTACGTAGTGAAGACGCAACTTCGAATTAGACTAAGGTTCGTATGAAGATCGGAGCCGCGTTACTTTGTGTTCAGTTGCTGCTTGCCCAGGATGCAAATCCAGGCTCGAACGATGCCGCAGTTCGCGAGGTTGTAAAGCGATATGCCGACGCTCGCGGAGTCAGCGATCCCAAAGCGATCGGCGCATTGTTCACCGACGAGGCCGATCAGCTCGTCTCCAACGGCGAATGGCGCCGGGGCAGGGAAGCGCTTGTGAAGGGTATGTTGTCAAGTTCCGCTCGCGACACAGGCAAGCGAATACTTGAAGTGGAGACCATTCGTTACCTGGGCAGAGACGTAGCCATCGCTGATGCGCGTTATGAAATTGGTGAGCGCAAAATGTGGTCAACATTCATAATGAGGCGCGGCTCGGACGGGTGGCGAATTGAGGCCATTCGCAACATGTTACCCACTGCGCCGAGTACTCCAACTCGAGGTCCGCAGCGCTAGCGCAACACCGCGAACAGCGGCCGCCATGCTGCGACCAGGTGGTCTTGCTTAGCATGCTGACCGCGGACCGGCACGAATGGCCCGCCGCCCGTCACGCCTCGCCGCCGCCCAGGACAGCGCCGGCGCCTCAGCCGCGGGAGCTTTCCCAGGCGGATCGCAGGCAATTGCATCGCGCGGTTTGGAGAATAGCAAGGGAGCAGACAGGAGAACTGCGCAGACAGGAAGGGTCGCCGCTTTACGTCCCGGTACGGACGCAGCAGCCGGAATAAAGTCCTACTCTAAGTAGGCAGCGTGAAACAGAACTTCGCGCCTTTTCCAGGCTCGGACTCTACCCAGATGCGGCCGTTATGCCGCTCGATAATGCGCTTGCAGATCGCCAGGCCCATTCCCGTGCCGGGCAGTTCGCGGCCATGCAAGCGTTTGAAGATCCCGAAAATGCGTTCGCCGTATTGAATGTCCAGACCAATGCCGTTGTCCTGAACGCAGATCGTCCACTCACCGGCGGACTCCTGCGCCGTAATCATAATCCTGGGAGGCTCTGCCGACTTATATTTGATCGCGTTGCCGATCAGATTCTGAAACACCTGGGCCAATTGAATTTCGTCGCCATTCACGGTCGGCAGCGGATCGTGTGAAATCTCAGCGTTATTTTCGTTAATCGTCAACTGCAGGTTCATCATGGCTGCCTGCAGTACCGCATTCAGATTCGCGGGCGCCATCGGCCGGTCCCTGGACTCGGTCACTCGCGAATACGCCAGCATGTCGTTGAGCAGCGTGTGCATGCGCGTCACGCCGCCAACCATGTACTCAATAAACTCGTCCGCGTCTTGGTCCAGCTTGCCACGATACCGCCGCGCCAGTAACTGCGCGTAACTGGCTACGGTTCGCAATGGCTCCTGAAGATCGTGCGACGCGACATACGCGAACTGCCGCAGTTCTTCGTTCATCCGCGACAGCTCTCGCGTTCGCTCATCCACTCGCCGCTCGAGTTCGGCATTCAACCGCCGGACATCGGACTCGGCACGCATCCGCTCGGCCACCTGCTGCTGCAACTCAGCATTCTTGGCCTCGAGCGCATCACGGTTCTTTTTAAGGATAGTGTTCTTGCGGCACAGGTCGACGAACACCGAAACCTTGGACCGAAGCACCTCGGGCACAATCGGCTTGTACAGATAGTCGACCGCCCCCATGTAATATCCGCGGAACAGGTGCTCTTCGCTCTTCAAAGCAGTCAGAAAAATGATCGGAGTATCCTTGGACTGCTCCCGCTCCCGAATCATGGCGGCCGTCTCAAAGCCGTCCATGTCAGGCATCTTCACATCTAGGAGGATCGCTGCAAAGTCGTGCTCCAGACAGGCGCGCAGCGCAGCCTTGCCGGACTGCGCCTTGATCAACTCATGGCCGGGACCGTCAAGTACCGCCTCCAGCGCCATCAGGTTTTCCGGTTTATCGTCCACTAGCAGGATTTTGACCGAGTCCGATTGTGGCGACTCGGGAGTCATCGCATGAGCGGCCGCCACTTCATTGCGCGTCATTTCTACCCGCCGCCTCGAGAGTTGGCTGGGTGTTCACTTGCGGCAGCCAAACGCGGAGCAATGCCACTAACTCTTCAAGAACCACCGGCTTCGGGATGTAGTCCGAAGCGCCTGCCTCTATGCACTTCTCGCGATCACCCTTCATGGCCTTGGCCGTTAGAGCGATGATCGGCAAGCTCCGGAACTGTGGGATCCGGCGAATGGCGCGCATAGTCTCGTACCCGTCCATTTCTGGCATCATGATGTCCATCAGCACCAGATCGACGTCGGGATGAGACTGCAGCATCTCACTGCCTGTCTTCCCACTCTCAGCATGGAGAACGTCGAGCTTGTGCCGCTCTAGTCCGCTGGTCAACGCGAAAATGTTCCGAACGTCATCATCCACGATCAAAACCTTGCCGCCCGCCAGCAATCCGTCTTTCTTCTGGGCCTCGCGTATAATTCGTTTCTGTTCGTCGGTTAGATCCTCTTCTCGCCGGTTTAAGAAGACCGAAGTCTCCTCCAGCAGCCGCTCCTGGTTCGGCACGCTCTTCACCACGGCCGACTCGGCTACCCGCCGAAGTTCAATCTCCTCCTCACGATCCAGAGGTTCGACGGTGTAGACGATTGTTGGAAGCTCTTCCCGCCCTGCCTGTTTCTGGAATTTTTCCACCAATTCCGGCACAGTCAGGTCATCCAACGGCGGAGTCACCACCGCGCAGTCGAATTCCGTGTTCTGCGCCTGCCGCAAAGCCTCTTCTCCCGTGGCCACCGCGGTGGTCAATACGCCGCCGTTATCGCCGATCAACTCCGTCGTCGCCTTCCGCCGACCCTCGTTCGCGTCCACCAGAAGCAGCAGATGCGAGCTTTCGCGCACCGAGTTCTGAACCCTGTCAAACGTCTCCCGCAGCGCATCGGCATCCTGCGTCTTCTCCAGGTACGACTCGGCCCCCAACGCGAGACCCCGCCGGTAGTCCTCGTCGACGGATATGACGTGCACCGGGATGTGCCGGGTTGCCGGATCATATTTCAGCCGGCTCAACACCAGCCAACCTGCCATGTCAGGCAGCCGGATATCGAGTGTAATCGCTGCCGGGCGCAACTCCCTAGCGAGGGCTAGACCCTTGTCGCCTCGAGGCGCTACCACGCACTTGAAACCGCGCTCCCGAGCTAACTCGATCAGCAGCGGAATAAAGCGAACATCGTCCTCGATCACCAGGAGTACCTTGTCACCCGGCGTCACCGACGCTCGATCATCGCTGATATCGCTTACCAGCATGATCGGCGGCTCTTCCTGAATCCGGCTGACGGCTGGGGGCTCAGGTATCGGCGGCGCCGCGGGTGGAGCAGCCACCGGCGTGGCCGACACAGATGCCGCTGCAGCCGAGCTCTGCGTCTCCTTCAGATCGCTCTTCAGCGCCCGCGTTTCCAGCAGTGCCGCGCGCGCCTGGTTCCGACGGCGATCTTCCGGAATCGGCACATACGCCTGCGGCAGATACATGGTGAACGTGCTGCCGAGTTCCGGTGTGCTCGAAAGATGGATCTCGCCTCCCAACAGACGCGCTATCTCGCGACTGATCGACAGACCCAACCCCGTGCCGCCATATTTCCGGCTCGTGGTGCCGTCCGCCTGGCGGAACGCTTCCCAAATGATCTGTTGCTTGTCCTCGGCAATGCCGATCCCGGTGTCCTTCACCTCAAACGCGATCACGCTCCGAGCAGTGTTCAGTACCTCGTTGTCCTTGCTCCAACCAGACTCGGCACGCCGCACGTTCAACTGAACGCTACCATGCTCGGTGAACTTCAAGGCATTCGAGAGCAGGTTCTTCAACACCTGCTGCAGCCGCTTGTTGTCAGTCGCCATCACCTTGGGCATCTCGGCATCGAGGTTGACGTTAAGCTGCAATCCCTTGCCTTCGGCCACATGACGGAACGTTCGCAGCACGTAGTCGCGCACATCGGTGAAGAGCACATCCTCCACCTCCACCGCCATCATCCCGGACTCGATCTTCGACAGGTCGAGGATGTCGTTGATCAACGCCAGCAAGTCCGTGCCTGCCGAGTAGATCGTCTCGGCGAACTTTACCTGCTTGGGCGACAGCTTGCCTTCCGAGTTCTCGGCCAGCACCTTTGCCAGGATCAACAGGCTGTTCAGCGGCGTCCGCAGCTCGTGCGACATGTTCGCCAGGAACTCGGACTTGTACTTGGAGATAAGGGAAAGCTGTTCGGCCTTGTCTTCCAAAGCTTCCTTCGCCTGCTCCACTTCGCGGTTCTTCCGCTCCACTTCCGCGTTCTGCTCTTCGAGCTGAGCCGCCTTGTCCTGCAACTCCAGGTTCGTCCGCTGCAGCTCTTCCTGCTGTTGCCGCAACAGCTCTTCAGAAGTCTGCAGCGTACGGGCTTGCGCCTCCAGCCGCCGGTTGCCTTCGGTCAGCTCCTGCTGCTGGCTCTGCAACTCTTCGGTCAACGCTTGCGACTGCTTTAGCAGTTGCTCGGTCCGCATCGTGGCCTCAATCGTGTTGAGCACGATACCCATGC
This sequence comes from Bryobacteraceae bacterium, assembly GCA_035634155.1. Taxonomy (GTDB): domain Bacteria; phylum Acidobacteriota; class Terriglobia; order Bryobacterales; family Bryobacteraceae; genus DASQDN01. The sequence goes on from DASQDN010000621.1 coordinate 7,716, forward strand.
TCTCCACTAGTTGATCGAGGAACGCCAGATGCACCTCGTTGAAGCGCGTGAACGACGCGAGCTCGATCACCGCCTTCACCTGTCCTTCAAACAGCACAGGCAGCACGATGATGTTCAGCGGCGGAGCCTCGCCCAACCCGGAGTTGATCCGGATGTAATCGCCCGGCACCTGAGTGAGAAGGATGCTCTCCTTCTCCAGCGCGCATTGCCCGACGATGCCTTCGCCGTATCGGAACGTCTGGCCGAGGTTCTTGCGCTCCTTGTACGCGTAGCTGGCAATCAGCCTCAGCAAGCCTTCATCCTCGCGGGGAACTTCGTTGATATAGAAGGTCCCATGCTGCGCGTTGACCAGCGGCGCCAGCTCCGATAACACTGTGCGGCTCACCGTCAACAGGTCACGCTGTCCCTGCAGCATGCGCGTGAAGCGCGCAACGTTGGTCTTCAACCAGTCCTGCTCGCTGTTCTTGAGAGTGGTCTCTCGAAGGTTGGCGATCATCTGGTTGATGTTGTCCTTTAGCGATGCCACCTCGCCTTGCGCATCCACCGCGATCGAGCGTGTCAAGTCGCCCTTGGTCACCGCAGTGGCCACCTCGGCGATGGCGCGCACCTGAGTGGTCAGCGTCGCCGCCATCTGGTTCACTGAATCCGTCAGGTCCTTCCAGATACCCGCCGTTCCTGGCACACGAGCCTGTCCGCCGAGCTTACCTTCGGTACCCACCTCGCGCGCGACCGTCGTCACCTGGTCCGCGAACACGGCGAGCGTATCGATCATGCCGTTGATGGTGTCCGCCAGTTCGGCGATCTCGCCTTTGGTCTCCAGCACCAGCTTGCGCTTCAGATCGCCGTTCGCGACCGCCGTCACCACCTTCGCGATACCGCGCACCTGCGTCGTGAGGTTGCCGGCCATCTGGTTCACCGAATCGGTGAGATCCTTCCACGTGCCCGCAACGCCCTTCACTTCCGCCTGCCCGCCCAGCTTCCCTTCGGTACCCACTTCGCGCGCTACGCGCGTCACTTCCGAGGCGAAGCTGTTAAGCTGATCCACCATCGTGTTGATGGTGTTCTTCAACTCCAGGATCTCGCCCCGTACGTCCACCGTGATCTTGCGAGACAGGTCACCATTAGCGACCGCCGTTGTCACTTGCGCGATGTTGCGGACTTGCGCGGTGAGGTTCGACGCCATCGAGTTCACCGAGTCGGTAAGGTCCTTCCACACACCCGCGACACCCTTCACGATCGCCTGGCCACCAAGCTTGCCTTCAGTACCCACTTCGCGGGCCACGCGCGTCACTTCGCCGGCGAAAGCAGTGAGCTGGTCCACCATCGTGTTGATGGTGTTCTTCAGCTCCGAGATCTCGCCGCGCACATCGACAGTGATCTTGCGTGATAAGTCGCCGTTCGCGACGGCGGTAGTCACCTCGGCGATGTTGCGCACCTGGGCCGTCAGGTTGGAGGCCATGTAGTTCACCGAGTCGGTGAGATCCTTCCATGTGCCGCCCACGCCCTTCACCTCGGCCTGCCCGCCGAGCTTGCCTTCGGTACCCACCTCGCGCGCCACGCGCGTCACTTCCGAGGTGAACACCGAGAGCTGGTCGATCATCTTGTTGACCAGCCGCGCCGACCGCAGGAACTCGCCTTCGAGCGGCCGTCCGTCGACCTC
>DASQDN010000622.1:0-4829 GCA_035634155.1 Bryobacteraceae bacterium
TGTCCTCACGCTGGCCGGCCTTTACCTGATGTTCGCGCTCAAGGTCGCCGACCAGTGGCAGAAGGTCGCGGTGCTGCGGCTCGGAAAGTATCAAGGCCTACGCGGGCCTGGTCTGTTTCACATCATTCCCGTGATCGACACGATGAGCAAGTTCGTAGACCAGCGCGTTCGTGTCACCGATGTAACGGCGGAATCGGCGCTGACGCGAGACACGGTGCCCGTGAATGTAGACGCTATCGTCTTTTGGGTGGTTTGGAACGCGGAGAAGTGCATCTTGGAAGTAGAAGACTTCACCACCGCAATCGCTTTGAGCGCACAGACGGCGCTTCGCGAATCAATTGGCCGGCATGAGCTCGCGCAGATGATCACGGAGCGTGAGTCGCTGGGCCAGGAACTGCAGAGAATCCTGGATGACAAGACGAATGGCTGGGGCATCACGGTGCAATCGGTTGAGATTCGCGACGTGCATATTCCGGCGGCGTTGGAGGACGCCATGTCGCGCCAGGCGCAGGCCGAACGCGAACGCCAGGCGCGCATCATCCTGGGTACCGCCGAGACGGAGATCGCGGCGAAGTTCTCGCAGGCTTCCGAGATGTATGTGAATAATCCGACGGCGCTGCATCTGCGGGCTATGAACATGCTTTACGAAGCTTTGAAGGAGAAGGGATCCATGGTGATTGTGCCTTCTTCGGCGGTGGAAACTATGGGCTTGGGCGGCACCCTAGCGACAGCGGGCCTCCACCCGCAGCGTCCTGTTGTCGAAGGGTAGTGCCGCTGAAAGGCTGATCCGCGGGCGGCCGACGTTCCTGGTTCGGTCGTCCCGGTTGGTCCGCTCCCTCCCCGCTATCCTATAGTCCAGGAACGCGTCGAACTTACCATGATCTGCCGAGCCGCCTGCATCGCCTGCATCCTCCTCACTCCTGCATTTCCGCAATGGACCCAATGGGGAGGCCCAAACGGTAACTTCACCGCATCGGGCAAGGGTATAGCTGACGCGTGGCCGGTAACGGGTCCGAAGCAGATGTGGAAGCGTGTCTTGGGTGAGGGCTACTCGGGCGTGGTGGCGGCTAACGGGACGCTTTACACGATGTACAGTAAGGGCGCCCAAGAGACGGTGATCGCGCTGGAAGCTGCTACCGGCAAGACGAAATGGGAGTACTCGTACTCTACAGAAGGCGGGCGGCTCGATCTGTCAAACGGACAGGGTCCTCATTCGACGCCGCTGCTGCTGGGCGATCGCCTTTACACGATTGGTATTCGTGCGCGCATGCATGCGTTCGACGTTAAGACCGGTCGGCCCGTCTGGCAAAAGGACCTCTATAAAGACTTCCCCGGCAGCACCGAGTTCGATCGAGGATATGCCGTAAGTCCGATCCCGTACAAGGACACCATTGTGGTGAAACTCGGCGGTTCGAACCATGCGATCGTTGCGCTGAACCCTAAGGACGGCTCACTGCTATGGCAGAAGCACAGCTTTGGCAATTCGCCGGCGACACCGGTCATCGTCAACGCCGGCGGACGAGATGTGCTGCTCACCCAATTCGCGGGAGAGGTGGTAGCCATGCAGCCGGGCAACGGCGAACTTCTGTGGAGCCATCCGCATCGCACCGACTACGGCTTAAACATCACGCCACCGGTCCTGGCGCGAGGAAACATTGCCGTGGTCACCTCGGCCTACAGCGGAGGCGCTCGCGGACTTCAGCTTCCCACTACGTCGGGGAATCCCACAGAGCTTTGGAAACACAACCGGCTGCGCGTGCACTTTACCACGGCGCTCGCGATCGGGGATCACGTGTACGGTTCCAGCGGCGACTTCGGCCCAGCTCCGCTCACGTGCGTCGAGGCTCGAACCGGCAACGTTGTGTGGCAGGATCGAACCTTCTCAAAGGCCAATCTGATTCAGGCCGGCGATAAGGTGATCCTGCTGGACGAAGATGGCACGCTTGCGCTTGTCAGCCTTTCACCGCAGGGCTTACGCGTACTGGCAAAGTCCGAGCATGTGTCGTTGAACAACTCGTGGACACCGCCTGCGTTGGACGGTACGACGCTATATGTCCGTGACCGCAAGCACCTGGTGGCCATTGACCTTCGTTAGCCCAAGCGTTATGGCTGAAGGATATTCGGGCGCCGGTCGATTTGCGTGACCCCAGCTCCAATACTGTAGTTGTCCGCAAGATCCCAGTTTCGGAATATCTTGCCTTCAGCGCCGCCCTCGAACTGCATAAACGGCTTGAAAAGGCGGCTCAGCGTTTCGCCTCCACTAGCCGTGCAATTCGCAATCCCTGAGAACTCATGTAAAGTGGCGGGCGCGCCGTTGAGCAGCGTTGCCGTGCCGATTTGCTTTAGTTGCGCCTTCGGCCGGAACAATCCCGAATCCTCCGGCGCGAGGTTGCCGCCGGCCGCGGTCGTGCTCCAGAAGCCGATACCGACGGAGTTGTTGAAGCCCGCGTTCTTACTCGCGGTGGTCACGCGCACAAGCATACAGCCGGCCAGATTGTTCGAATTCGCGATCACAACCTGGTGGAAGCTGGGAGCCCCGCCCGCCGCCTGTCTCAGCGCTTCCGTGCAATCCGACGACGACGCATCGATGGCTGTGCACAGCGAGCGGTTGAGCGTCAACGGTTGCAACTCCGCACGCACCATGGCAATGTCGTCACGGGACTGGTTGACCACCTGCGGCGCAGGCGCGTCGGGACCGAGCGCTCCGTAGACGGCTACATAATAGTTCTTCGGAAACTGACCCGGACGATTGCCGCCGTCGTATTTCACCTTGGCTTCGTCATCGCCATATGTCGCCACGAACACCTTACCCGCTGCAACCAGCGGCGGCGCGAATTTGGCGAACAGGCCGAGCCGGTCGCGCTGTGCGAACTGCTCGCTGGTCCACAGTGTGCGGGACACATCCTGCGCATCCAGCGCCAACACGATCCCCTTCACGCCACGGAACTCGTTGGCGTCGCCATCGAGCGGAACCACAGCCCATAGAATGCCGGTGCCCGCCTTGGTCCCATTGGCCGACAGCGCAATCATGCCGCCTGGCATTCCGTCCGGAGGACGATAGGCGCTTTTCTTCGGATTGGCAATGTCTTGAAACTTGCCTTGCTTGAAAGTATACGCCTTGAGTGTGCTGTTCTCGCCCCAAACATACATTCGCTCAACGCCGCCTGGACCCCTCCAATAAATCGGCGAGCCGTGGATGTTTCCATAGTGCGCCTTGCCCCCATGAAGATGCACGTCAAACGCAAGGAAGTGCTGAATCGCATTCGGATTCTGACAATCGGGAGCATTCGGGCTGGCAACATGCTTGCCCATGTTTGTTTGCGACAAAACGTAAAGCACGCCTTCCTTGCCGCCGCCCACGATGCGAGGCGGCGTGACCGGAAGCAGCACGGGGCCGCCGGATCCCAAGTCAAGGTCCACGTCATTCAGGAACTTGAAATTACAAGGTGTGAAGGAGTCCTTCACCACCACGTTCTGTCCTTCGACCTTCAATTTCAGGAAGCTGTTGCCAAAATTCTGCCCGCCAAACGATCCGTTGCCGGTCATCAGATAGACATTGCCTTGAGCGTCGGCGGCGGGACCTTGCCCCGACTGCCAGATACCTCCGTCGCCTCCGGTTGGTGTGGCGCTCCAAAAGGCGCGCTGCGTCAAAGTCTGGGCATCGAACACGAACATCGCGCCGCGGTTTCCATCGCCGCCGAACGCGATGTAGAGCAGTCCGTCATTTAGCAAAAGCGCCGTGCGCTGCTTGTGCAGGCAGGGGTTGAACTCGCTTTGCTTCTTGCAGGGCTGGGAGGCCGCCGTAGACGCAGGCCCGATCGGAACCGCAGGCCGGACATCGGTTCCGTCTTTCAATCGCAATTGGTGCAGGCGATACTGAAACCCACCCGCGCCCTCGTCGTGCCATGAGACGACGTACAAGGACTGCTTGTCATTGCTGATGACGGGCGTGCTCAAGATTCCCCATTCAGGATCGTTTGTGCTCCACATGTCGATGTCTTTGCCGCCGGGTCGAGGCTTGCCTAGCCACTTGGCCCAAAGTGTTACGCTTCGCCCATCCGGTCCCAGTTTGTGAGTGTCGGCGTCATACACGTAAATCGTGTTGTGCAGCGTCGCGAGAATCACAGCGTTGAAAACACCCTTAACCGGGGGCACGTTCGCATTTGCCGCCGTATCGATCGCGAGCCCGCTTACATACAATGGTTGCGCCACCACTTGGCCATCGGCATACAGATTCCATTTCTTGCCGAAACGCGCGGAATTCACATTGGACGTAGTCAGCAACGTCTCATCGAGGGATGCGCCCGTGCGAGCGTTGTTGTAGCGCTGCGTGAGGACGTCAGCGCCCGAAATCGGGCCGGCGAGCAGGGATAGTAACGCCGAGAGCAATAAAGGTCCACGCATCGGGAAACCTCCTGTATGGAAGGCGCTATTTCGCCACGATTTTCGCCAGAGCGTCAGCGCCTGCTCTTGCGACTTGCCCGTCTTGTTGCGATGTAACGCCGCTCACGCCGATCGCGCCGGCGACGCGTCCGTTCAGCATGAGTGGAATGCCTCCTTCCACGGGCAGAGCGCCGGGCAGACTGAGAATCACATGACGCCCGCCGGCCACGGCATCTTCAAATGCCTTGGTGGGGCGCTTGAAGCCCACTGCTGTACGAGCTTTCTCCTGCGCGACTTGGATGCTGGCGATCTGTGTGTCGTCGGTCCGCTCCAGGTACATCAGATGTCCACCTTCGTCCACAACAGCGATCACGACTGTCCATTTATTCGTCGCAGCCTCGGCGGCAGCGGCGGCGGCGACCTGCTTGGCAATCTCAAGCGTAAGC
>DASQDN010000623.1:0-8283 GCA_035634155.1 Bryobacteraceae bacterium
CATTCGATGCACGTCCGTATTCACTGACCGGGCAGGATTTTGAAAAGCCGGGTTACTCGCAGAATCGGTTTGGCGGAACGATCGGTGGGCAGATTCCGAAGACGAGGACGCAGTACACCGTCAACTACTCGGGCGGGTTGAACCGCAACGCCTATTCGGCTTTCGGCACCGTGCCTACGCCGCTGGAACGCGTGGGCGATTTTTCGCAGTCCGTGTCGCGCGGGCCGGTTACGGTTTTCGATCCCTTAACCAACCAGCCGTTTCCGGAGAATCGTCTGCCTGAGTCGCGGCTGGATCCGGCGGCGGTCGGATTGCTGCAGTACATCCCGCTGCCGAATCAGCCCGGCGCCGTGCAGAACTACCAGTTCGTCACCACGATTCCTCGCATCACGCATGCGTTGAGCACGCGGATCAATCAAAGCCTGACGCAGAAGCACCGGGTCTCAGGCGGATTCAATTGGACAACCCGCGACAACGAGGCGGCGCAATTGTTCGGGTTCGTCGATCGTTCGACTGGACATGGCTATACGATCGACGGCGGCTGGTCATGGACGCTGCGGCCGCGTATGGTGAATGATCTGCGTCTGCGATTCAATCGCGATCGCAGCGAGACTGTGCCGTTCTTTGCCAGCAAAGACGACACGGCGCGACGGCTCGGGATCGACGGTCCATCGACGAAGCCGGAGAACTTCGGCCCTCCGAATCTGAACTTCACAAACTTCGGGGATTTGACCGACGCCAGCAGCGTGCGGCGCTTGAACGGCTCCTGGTCGATTACCGAGGGATTGAATGTGGTGCGCGGCAAGCACACCTTGCAGCTCGGCGCAGAGATGCGGCGGGTGCGGCTGGATACGAATACGGACCAGAACGCTCGGGGGACGTTCGCGTTCACGGGGCTGGTTACCAGCGCGTTCGATGCCGGCGGTCAGCCGCTTCCGAATACCGGGTACGACTTCGCCGACTTCTTGCTGGGCGCCCCGCAGTCGAGCTCGATTCGATTTGGCACGACGGATACGTTGTTTCGCACGGGCGTGTACTCGGTGTTTGTGCAGGATGAATGGCGCGCGCGTTCGAACCTGACGTTGAACCTCGGGCTTCGGTACGACTATTACGAGCCCTATAAGGAGAAGGACGGGCGGCTGGCGAATCTCGCGGTGGCTCCGAACTTCACCGGAGTCATGGTGGTGACTCCCGCAAATGAGGGCTACCCCGAAGGGTTGATCAATCCCGATCGGAATAACTTCGCGCCGCGGCTCGGGTTTGCCTACCGGCCGTTCAAGAAGAACCGGCTGCAGGTGCGCGGAGGCTATAGCTTGTTCTACGACAACACGGTGTATGGCACGATCGCGAATCGGTTAGCGGGACAGCCACCGTTTGCGCAGACGGCGCAGTTGCAGACAAGCTCGACGCGACGGTTGACGATTCAAAACGGATTCGGCAATGACCCGACCAAGCAGGTGACGAATACGTTCGCCGTCGCTCAGGATTATGTGCTGCCGTATGCGCAGACGTGGAACTTCGCGCTGCAGGAAGAGTTCGGCGGCGGCATGGTGCTGGAGGCGAGTTATGTCGGCACGAAGGGCACCCGGTTGGATGTGCTGCGGCTTCCGAATCGTGCGGCTCCGGGTTCGCCGTTGACGGCGGAGCAACGGCGGCAGATCGGCAATGCGGTTGGGTTTACGTACGACAGCTCGGAAGGGAACTCTATTTTCCATGCGCTGCAGGTGCGGGTGATTCGCAGAATGCGGCGCGGGGTTTCGACCAACGTGTTCTATACGTGGTCGAAGTCGATCGACAATGCTTCAAACATCGGCGGGTCGGGCAATGTGGTGGCGCAGGACGATCGCAATCTGGCGGCAGAGCGCGGGCTGTCCGTGTTCGACCGGCGGCATCAGTTGACGTGGACGGGAATGGTGAACTCGCCGTTCGGAGAGCGCGGGTTGTTCCTGAGAGACAAGTCGCTTGCGGCTCGAATGTTGCAGAGTTGGAATCTGATGATGACGACGACGGCCACGTCGGGCCGCCCGTTGACGGCTCGGGTGTTGGGCAATGTTTCGGATGCGGGTGGCACCGGCGCTTCCGGAAGCAGTCGCGCCGACGCTACGGGCTTGCCGGTGAAAGCAGGCGATGGGTTGTTCAATCTCGCTGCGTTTACAACTCCGCCTGCGGGTCGCTTCGGGAATGCGGGTCGGAACACGATTCAGGGGCCGGGAGCGATTACGGTGAACCTGTCGCTGGGGCGGTCCTTCACGTTGAGTGAGCGCAAGCGGCTGGAGGTTCGTGCTGCTGCCGACAACGTGTTCAATCACGTGAACTATACATCTATCGGCACAGTGGTGAACGCGTTGAACTATGGGCTGTACACGGACACCGCGCAGATGCGGACGATGAACGTCACGATGAGGCTGCGATTCTAATGCGTCGTTGGATTGCGTTTTTCGTCGTTGCGGGGTTGGCTTTTCCGCAGCAGGAGCAGGACTTCACTTTCAAAGCGGCGGCGAATCTTGTCGTTGTGAACGTGGTGGTGCGCGATCGTGACGGCAAGGTGGTCGAGGGTCTTAAGCCTGAGCAGTTCACGGTTGTCGAAAACGGGAAGGCGCAGACGGTCTCGGTGTTTGAGTTCCAGCGCCTGTCGGGAACGCGCCTTTCGGCTGAGCGACCTGCCAGTGTAACCGCGCCGGCTGCGGTTGCTTCACCTGGTCCAGGCCCGCTGCGGTATCGAGACCGGCGGCTGCTGGTCCTGTTCTTCGATTTTGCGGGCATGCCGATTCCGGACCAGATTCGAGCACAAGAAGCGGCGGTCAAGTTCCTGAATGAGCAGATGACCGAGTCCGATAGCGTGGCGATCATGAGCTTCGGCGCGGTGGTGAAGCTGGAGCAAGAGTTCACCGACGATCGCCAGGCGTTGCTCGAAGCCATTAAGATGTTTCGAATCGGCGAGGGGCTGACGCCCTCGATCACAGGCGATCTTCCCGAGGGCGAAGACACCACGGGCATTGATGAAGCTGAGCTCGATTTGTTCAACACGGATCGGCGGCTTGCGGGCCTGGAGAATGCGGCTCGGATGCTGGCGCCGTTTCCGGAGAAGAAAGCTTTGATTTACTTCTCCAGCGGGTCGACGGGCAGCGGGACGGAGAATGCTGCGCAGTTGCAGGCGACGATCAATGCGGCCGTGCGCTCCAATGTTTCTTACTACCCGATCGACGTGCGCGGGCTGCAGGCGATGCCTCCAGGCGGGTCGGCGTCGCAAGCATCGTCGGGTGGCACGGGCGTGTTCACGGGGCAGGCTCAGCGGGGGCAGCGTGACCGGCAGAACACGGAGCAGGATACGTTGTATGCGCTCGCAAGTGACACGGGTGGCAAGGCGTCATTCGACAGCAATGATCTGACGATGGGCATGCAACAGGCCCAGGACGATCTGCAGAGCTACTACACGCTCGGCTACTACAGCACGAACGAATCGAGGGACGGACGTTTTCGCAAAGTGGAAGTGAAGCTCGCGGGTGTGCCGAATGCGAAGCTCGATTACCGGACAGGGTATTACGGCGAGAAGGAATGGAATGCGCTGAACAAGACCGACCGCGAGCGGCAGTTGCAGGAAGCTCTAATGCTCGGCGATCCGAAGACGGAAATCGCGCTTGCGCTCGAAGTGGACTGGTTCCGGATGAATCCGACGAAGTTCTTTCTTCCGGTGGCGGTGCGGATTCCCGGGTCGGCTGTCACGTTGAGCAAGAAGAACTCGGCTGACTTTGACTTCATCGGCGTGGTGCGCGATGCGAAGGGTAAGGCAGTGGCGAACGTGCGTGACCAGATCACGATCAAACTGCCGGAGGAGTCGGCCGCGCAGTTGCCCAAGCGCAGCGTTCTGTACGACACGGGCTTCACGCTGACACCCGGCGTGTACTCCATTCGGTTCCTGGTGCGGGAGAACGAAACGGGCAAGATGGGCACGTTCGAGACGAAGTTCACGATTCCTGAGAAGCCGGTTTTGAGTACGGTGGTCTGGGGAAGCCAGTTGCAGCCGGTGAAGTCGGCTGTGGGCGCGGCTGAGAAGCCGAAGAAGTGGATGGAGAATCACCCGCTGGTGCATGCCGGGCAGAAGCTGATGCCGAGTGTGACGCGCGTGTTCCGGACACACCAGAGACTGCTGGCGTATCTGGAGATGTACGACGGTGCGACAGCGGCTGCCACGGTCAGCTTCTTCAAGGATGGGCGCAAGGTGTTTGAATCGTCGCCGGTCCGTGCCACGGCATCCGAGCGCAACGCGACACCATTGCAGATTGAGGTGCCGTTAAAGGGAATTCCGCCGGGGCGGTATCAGTGCCAGGTCAACGTCGTTGACGCTGCCGGCCAGCGGTTTGCGTGGAATCGCACACCGTTGACGATTGTGCGGTGACCAATCGCGGGCGCCCTCTGCCGAGCGCCCGCTTCAAGTTACGGTTACGGCTACTTGACCTGTATGGACTTGATGTAGGACGTCAGGTTCGCCACGCGTAATTGGGCCACACTGGCATTCGCATCGAGGCTCTTGAGCAGGTCGCCCCAGACCGGCATTTCGCGTGAGCCGTGTGCCGATACGAACTGTTCTGACAGCGTGTTCATCACACGAAGCTCGGGGAATGAACCACTGTTGGCGGCGGTGAGCTTTGTCAGGTCCGGAGGCGTTGACTTCAAAGCCGGCGCGGCTGGACCGTTTCCCCTTCCGGAAATGCCGTGGCATGCGGCGCAGTATTGGGTGAACATCTCCTGACCGGACAGAGGCGATGTCTGTTTGACGGTCACGTTCTTGATCGTTGGTTTCGTTTGAGCACCGAGAATGCCGACGGCGATCACGGAACTCACGAGCGAACACAGAATGCGGTTGCGCATGAGACCTCCTAAATTTCGACTACGCATCGGGCACAAGCACTCGTATGGCCAACGGGAAAATGTTGATTGTGTGATCTGTTTGCGGGGAATGCCTCAAATTCATGTGGGTTGCGGTGGGGTCTATGCTCGCATGGCTGGGGGCTTTGACCCACTCGCGGTGATTGGGGCGGTGGCAGAATAGAGGACGAGAATGTGACCTCCACAGCCTACGATAGTCACTTGGATCAGCTCTTCCAGCGTGTGCAGCAACTACACTCGGTGTTGAGTGCTGCTGGGGTTTCGTACCGGATTGTGGGCGAACTTGCGGTCTTCATCCACGTTTCCGAGCGCGACCCGATTCGAGCGCGTTTGACTCGGATGTAGACGCAGCGATCGAGCGAGTGGACTTGCCGGCCGTGATTCGCGTGGTGAGGGGGCGGGTTGGGTTTACCGCCGCGTCGCTGTTGTGGACAAGCTCGTGGACAAGGAGCAGCCCAGGGCCCGATCGGCCGTCCATCTGGTGTTCATTGGGGAGAAGTTTCGGCCCGAGTATTTCGAACTGGTTCCTGCATCGCGTCCGGTGCAGACACGAGACGGGGTGTTGCTGGCGCCCCGGTGTCCGATCTAGTACAAGTTGACCAGCTATCGATCGAAGGATCCGTCTCCACATCCAGGACTTGGATGCGGTGGGTCTAATCACGCCCGCCATCGAGGATCAGCTTCCGCCTGTGCTTCAGCGGCGGTTGGTGGAGGTCCGAGCCACCGAGTAGAGGGTACGCACGTCTACCTCCGCACATGCGTGTTCAGGTGTTTAGGAATGCTGCGAGTCGCACAATCGCGCACGATGTCGGCGTCTACCCAAAGTGACTATTGAAACGCTGCTGTCGTGGTGGAGCTTCACGGAGCTGCGAGCACTGGCGAACCGCACCGTTACGGCTGTCGCGATTGTTCTTGCCTTCTGGATTGCTTCGCGAATCGTGTATGCATTGATACGCCGCGTGCATGCCCATGCGCAGGAAAGCGCGGATTTGTTGGATCTATTGGGCCGCGTCGCCAAGCTCGCGCTGAACGTGCTCGGCCTTGTGACGGCGTTGGCGACGGCGGGTGTTGACGTTTCAGCGCTAGTAGCAGGGCTTGGCCTCACCGGGTTTGCGCTCGGCTTCGCGTTCCGCGATGTACTGTCGAACCTGCTCGCGGGTGTGCTGATTCTGCTCTACAGGCCGTTCGCTCGCGGCGCCAGGATCTCGGTGACCGGATTGGAAGGCATCGTGACCGAGATCGACCTGCGCTACACGAAGCTGCAATGCGAGGGGGATCTCTTGCTGATTCCCAATGCCCATCTGTTCACCAATCCGATTCGGGTCTTCGGCGCTCAGGAGAAGAACGAAGCCAATTCGGGGGAGGGCGATTCGGCAATCCGAGCCTCGTAGCCGACTGTGATCCGCTGCTTGGCCGGAAGCCAACGAAACCCCGGGACGCCGAACGTGGGCCCGCGATCGATCATCTGGCGCCGCGTCTCGGGATAAGGCGACACGCCGAATTCAAAGCCGCGAGCTACGGTCTGCCCGTTCCAGGGCGTCTGCTTGCGGCTGCGGTTCTCTTCCCATACGCCGCACCAGGGGAAGTCAACACGCTTCCACCGATAGCCAAACATCACCCGCGAAGCCGGAGAATAGGCGACGAACCAGGCGTCGTCGCGAACTGGATTCATCAGGTGCGTGGTGAACCCTGCCGATGACGCTTTATCGGGGTAGACGCGCAGGTCGATAGTGCCACCGGGGAGTGCGGGCGCGTACGGCCACTCAAATTCGCTCGCTCTTGGGTAAAGATCTCCGAAGTCGCCCTCGTAGGTCTTGGATCGAGAGGCTGTGAGCTCGAATCGCGTCTTGCCGTGGTCGAGGAAGGGAGCCCCGAGCGTGACGTGCTGTGTCCACGCAATCGGCCGATCGAATGAGCCGATGTTCTCGACGGTCTCTTCAAAGGCGACTCGATCCCCTTGCAGCCGGAGCGTGCGCGAGACGCCCAGTTGCGCCGCAGGGAGGGTCCCCCGCAGAGTTACAGCACCGGGCGCTTCGGCGGCCGTGTAGGCTGCCACCGAGCTTTCTCCATGCACCGTGATGCCGGCCGCCGCTTCCTCGGCTGACGGGCCGCCAAAGAGATCCAGGCAAAGGTTATGGCCCATGATCCCTGCGAGAAGCCTGGCTTCCGGACCGTCACCGTACTCAGGGTGTTTCGCAGGCGAATAGGTGGACGGCTCGATGGAGGGCCAGCGCGGGGTCCAAAGGGGATTTACGCCCGTAGGCTTGTGAAGGATTTCAGCAACGTGTCCGCCTTCAAGCGTGAGGGTCACGCGAACGATATCGTTTTCGAGACGAACGGCCCGGCGGCCACGATATTCGACCTGAGGCATGAGGGGCTGGTAGGAACGGGCAGATTCGAACTGCCGACCTGCCGCTTAGGAGGCGGCCGCTCTATCCATCTGAGCTACGTTCCCACGGCGACTTTTCTTATTCTAAACGGTAGAATCGAACCAGTGGTTAAGAAGTTCCTGCAGCATGTCGTGCCCGGCGTCCTGAAGCCGATCCGCGTCCTTTGGAACGAAGTGATCGGATTTCTGTTCCTTGCCTTCGCAGCATGGACGATTCCTTCCACCTATCGCTATATTCGCGAGTTCAAAGGTGACCCGGACAGTTTGCTGCGCCTGGTGTTAAGCGGAGTGTTTTCTCTGATCATGCTGTTTTTCGGGGTGACCTCCTTCTTGAGAGCGCGCAAGATCTCGAGGTCTTAGGAAAGAAAAGCCGCTACCCGAAGGCAGCGGCTTGGTTTACTGCTGAATGACGGAGAACTACTTTCGGCGACGGGCGAGCATACCCAGGCCGAGAAGAGCGCCACCCATCAATCCCATCGTTGCCGGCTCCGGAACCGGATTGTTGGGAACGACCGTGTTGCCGACTTCACCGATCTTCAAGTTCGCGTCAAAGCCCGCGTTGTCGGTTCTCTGACTCGTGTAGCTGCCGATCCGCTCAGAGTTGTAGGTGCTTACGATGCTGAACGGGGTCCAGGTCGTAGCCGCGGTGACGGTCGGACCGGTATACCGGAAGGTCACGTTGATCGACCCATTGTCGGTCGGACTTGTGTTTGGACCAGTGACGCCGAGTGTCTGCGTAGAAACAACCCAGTTCGGGTTGGTGGTCGACGCGCTGACGAACCCTACGATATCGTAAATGGTGAAGAAGTCAGCCGAGCCGATCACGCCGGGCGTTAGGGCGCCGTTGCCAGCTTCGACACGCTCTTCAACGTTGGTGGTCGTAAAGATTGCCCGGTAGTTGAACGAGTAGTTCGCACCATCGGCCGTGATGTTGAGAAAATCCGGAGCGAGTCCGGCAAACGCGCTAGAGCATGCAAGTGCCGCTACGCCGATGAGCGACAGCATGC
>DASQDN010000624.1:0-3794 GCA_035634155.1 Bryobacteraceae bacterium
GCCGTACCGGAAGTGGCTGACCGAGGACGTCGGTTACATTATCACCGACGAAGAGCGCCAGGCGTTTCGCCGCCTGGAAACCGACGACGAACGGCAAAGCTTTATCGAGAACTTCTGGCTTCGCCGGGATCCCACGCCTGACACTGCGGAGAACGAATTCAAGGAAGAGCATTACCGTCGTATCGCTTACGCGAACGAGCGGTTTGCCTCCGGGGCGCCGGGTTGGAAGATGGACCGGGGCCGCATCTACATCACATTCGGCCCCCCGGCCGAAATCGAGTCCCATCCTTCCGGCGGCTCTTATCAGCGTCCTTATGAGGAAGGCGGTGGAACCACTTCGACCTTCCCCTTCGAGATCTGGCGGTACCGCTATATCGAAGGCATCGGCAATGATGTGATGATCGAGTTCGTTGACAAGACCATGACCGGTGAGTACCGGATGACGATGGACCCCTCCGAGAAGGACGCCTTGTTGATGGTTCCTGGCGCGGGTCTGACGATGATGGAACAGATGGGCATGGCAAACAAGGCTGATCGCTTTAATCGCACGGACGGAACGCGTCTTGGTATCGGTAATCAGCCGATGTCGGCACGCATGAATCAGTTCGAGCGCTTGAGCCAGTTCGCCCGCCTGCAGAAGCCGCCCGAGATCAAGTTCAAAGACTTGGAAGCAGCGGTGAACTCCACGATTAAGTTCAACCTGTTGCCGATGAAGGCTCGCGCCGACTTCATGCGCGTTACCAACTCCAGTGTGATGACGAACGTCACGCTGCAGTTCGACCGCCGCGACCTTCAGTTCCAGGACAAGGAAGGCATTTCCAAGGGCATCGTCAACATTTATGCCCGCATCACGTCAATGTCTCGCCGTCCGGTGAACATCTTCGAGGATATCGTCAGTGTCGAGGTTCCCACGAGTCAGTTGGCCGAAGCGGTGAGGGGCGTCAGCGTATACCAGAAGTCGGTTCCGCTGCCTCCGGGAATGTACCGGCTGAACGTTGTCGCCAAGGACGTGGTCAGCGGCAACATGAACAACTACGAGATGGCGCTGAACGTTCCGCACTTTGACGACGAGAAGCTGGCGTCCAGCACGGTGATCGTCGCGGACCTGATCGAGAAGGTCCCCACCAAGAGCATCGGTACGGGACAGTTCGTCATCGGTACGTCAAAGGTGCGGCCTCGGCTAAACGAGCAGTTCAAGCGCGAGGAGAAGATGGGTCTCTATGTTCAGCTCTACAACTTTGCGCCGGACGAGAAGACCCAGAAGCCGGATGCAACCGTCGCCTATGAAGTGGTGAAGAACGGCAGCAACGAGAAGGTATTCGAGTTCAGTGAGGAGGTTTCCACCATGGAGAACTCCTCGGCCAACCAAGTCACGATTGAAAAGGTCCTGCCGTTGAAGAATTTAGAGCCGGGCCAGTACACGATTCGTATGAAGGTAACCGACCGCAAGCGGAATCAGACGCTGAATCCCACGGCAACCTTCACGGTGTTATAACAGTAGGTGAGGTGGTCCGCCGCGTAGGCGACCGCTGTGGGGAGGGCAATCGGTGAACGCCCATTGGTTTGGCGGCGCTGCACGCGCTGCTGCAATACTAGCCCTCGGCTCGGTAGTTGCTCCAAGTGTATCCGTAGCCGCCACAAATAAACTTCTAGGCTCCCTCACCGGCTCCGTGCGCGACACAACGGGTACGCCTCAGATGGGGGCCGTTGTTCAACTCTTCAATCGCTTTGAACGGCCCGTGGAACGCGTTCTGACGAACGGCGCGGGCGAGTTCATGTTTGCCTCGCTCCTGCCGGACCTCTACTCGATCCGCGTCACGATGAACAGCTTCATGCCTGCCCTGAAGCGCAACATCGCCGTGCCGGCAGGTGGAACCAGCGTGCTCGCCATCAATCTAGCCTCCGTGCTGAGTTCGGTGGAACTGGTTTACTCTTCCCCCACCTCCGGCGCGCTGATGAGTGACGAGTGGCGCTGGGTTCTCCGTAGTTCCATGAGCACACGTCCGGTGCTGAGAATTTTCGAAGAGAACCAACCGGGCGGCGGACACGGAATGGCTTCGTTTTTCTCCGATACCAAGGGAATGATCAAGGTGTCGGCCGGGGAAGGCACGCCCCTGTCGTACGGCGGCAACCAGCCCGACCTCGGCACCACGTTCGCCTTGGCTACCTCGCTGTTCGGCGGCAGCCACCTGCAAGTGACGGGAAATGTTGGATACGGAATGCAGTCGGATCTGCCGGCAACGGGATTCCGCACAAGTTTCAGCCCGGGAACGGCAGGTGGCCCGTCGGTTAAGCTGACCATGCAGCAGGTATCGCTCCCAATTCGCGGAACCAGTCTGGTGGGCGGCGGAGCGCAATCCAACGCGCCATCGTTACGGACAATGTCGCTAACCTTTATCGAGCGGACGGAGGTCGCCGATGGAATCGACCTCGAATACGGCGCATCGCTCGATTCGGTGACGTTCATGGACCGCCTGAACTACTTCAGCCCGTTTGCCCGCCTCACGTACGAGGTCGGCGATCACAGCCGCCTACAGATGGGGTACAGTTCCGGTGCTCCCGCGCTGGAACTGCTGCAGGGAACCAACGATTCGGACCCAACGCTGCAGCGCGACATGATGGCGCTCGCGGTGCTGCCTCGCGTGTCGCTACGAGACGGTCAGGCTCGCGTGCAGCGGTCGCAGAACATGGAAATCGGCTACGAACTCGAGGCCGGCAGCCGCACGTTCAGTGTCGCGCTGTATCGCGAAGTAGTCGGGAACGGCGCTCTCACGATGAGCACTCCCTCCGATTTTTCCCTTCCCGGCGAACTGCTGCCTGAGTTATCGTCCACCCGCAGTTCGGTCTTCAATATCGGCCGGTATCAGCGGATAGGCTATACGGCGACCCTGACCCAGCAAGTCAACGATCGTTTCAGCACCGCGGTCACTTATGGCCGAGGCGGTGTGCTGACAACGCGGGAAGACGCAGTACTCGCGACAATGGACGCTAATGAATTGCGCGACGTAATCGTTCGATCCCAGCGCCACTGGGTACGCGGCCGGCTTTCCGGTGTGGCTCCTGTGATGGGCACTCGATTCACAGCCAGCTATGAATGGTCGGGCTCCCGTACATTGACGCCGGGTCATGTCTACCTGACGCAGCGACTGTATCCTGAAACCGGACTCAACCTGCGGCTGCGTCAGCCCTTGCCGCTGTGGGATGGTTTGCCAGGGCGCATTGAGGCGTCGGCGGAGGTCCGCAACATGCTCGCGCAGGGCTATCTGCCGGTGTCGTTAGCCGATGGCCGTCGCCTGGTGCTCGCGCACTCGCCGCGTGCGGTTCGGGGCGGACTTAGCTTCATCTTCTAATTTCTTCTCCTAGCGGGCAGGGGGTTCTTAAAGTTTTTATTTCCTTTGCTTGCAATGCTGCTTTGAGTTTCTTCGCTGAAATGCTTGGAGCCGCGTCGTAGAGTGGAATCGGGAATCAGAGAGTCCGTCCGCTTCCCGATTCTGTCCCTCCTGTTTTTTCCGCACAAAATAACTGCCCGAAACCCGCAACGCTCTTTGCTTTCTTAGAGCGTATCCGCCCGATGTGCGTCCGGACTCTCTTCTCTCACCAGCGCGGCAGAATGCGCTTCCAGTTGGGATCGACATGTTGGCGCATCTCGGCCTCGTCGTCGCGCTTGCGATACGGCAGTTTGCGGTAGCGCTCCTCCAAACGAGCCAACTGATCGTAGTCGAGGTCCACGCCGAGCCCGGGTTTATCGGTGATTTGCACGGCTCCGTTTTTGAACTTGATTCGGCCGCCGACCA
>DASQDN010000625.1:0-2366 GCA_035634155.1 Bryobacteraceae bacterium
ATTCGATGCATTGATCGCGGAGGCTTTGTGCGTGCTCCGGCAGAAGCTCTCGGAATCCTCGGCCGCTTTCGCCGCCGGCGATCACCCAATCGACTTTGTGTTCGGCGAGTGAGAAACTTCCTATTGACCGTCGCGCCGCTAACGAGCCTAGTTCATAGCTTCAACTGAGCGGTTTTGAAATAGGAGCGTTGGAGTTGATGGTTGCGCGATTGGTCGTGGAGCGAGTCGTGAACGGTGGCGGCGAGATCGTCGGCGTCGTCGGCGACGTAGTTCGCCAAGTCGGCGTACTTGGCGTGGCTCCACATGGCCTCGACCGGGTTGAGTTCCGGAGCGTACGCCGGCAGCGGCTCGAACTCGATGTGCTTCCAGCGCGCCGCGATGTGACGAGCGGCGCAGCGATGGACGTTCCAGCGGTCCCAGACGACGATGAGCGGCCGGCGGATCTTCCGCCGAAGGCGCCGAAGGAAGTCGATCACATGCTGGGCGCGAATATTCTCGCGCTGCACGTCGAAGCAGGCCCTGACGCGGGTTCTCGTCGGCGAGAGCGTCACGACGGCAATCACGCTCAGGCGGTCGCGCCGGTCCCAGGAGCGCTGCTGGGGAGTGACGCCCCGCGGCGCCCACGTACGACGATTCAACGGCTGGAGCAGGAAGCCGGTTTCGTCGAGAAAGACAATGCTTGCTCCGCGTCTGCGGGCCTTTTTTTTATGCGGGGCCAGTCCTCGCGACGCCATCGGTCGACGGCTTCGGAGTCTTGCTCGCGGGCGATGGTGCGCGGCTTCTGCGGACTGAACCCCAACTCATGCAGCATCCGCGCCAGATGGCCCCGATGGTACGCGACGCCGAACCGCCGACGAATCACCGTCGCAATTCGCTCGCAGGTCCACAGGTCCGTCTTGAAGCCCGCAGCACGAGGCCCGGCGACGACTAGGTCCACGAGCTCGTCCCGCTGGCGCTCGGAGAGCTTGCTGACTCCGCCAGGATGCGGCTTAGCCGACAGCGCATCCACGCCGCCTTCACGCCACGCGCGCTTCCAACGCTTGACGCTGCTTAGATCAACGCCGAAGCGGTCGGCCACCGTGCGAAGAGACTCCCCTGCCTGGAAGCACTCCGCAGCGCGACGACGGCGAGCTTCCAGCTCCGTCGCACTGCCTGTTGGTCTCATGCACCTCACTACGGTGCTAGCGATACCCAGGGTTCGTTCGCCGCGCTACGATCAATAGTCCCTCAATTCATCGGAGAGCATCTTGCCCGCCATAGCCTCTCCTCCGTGAAACGCGTGTGTCCGAAGTCACAAAGAACATCATATTCACCGAACTGCCCGGAAGTCGACAACAGTGGTTTGGGCAGTAGGAGGCTCAGGGTAAGTTGGCGCTGATGGCAACACCCCAATGACGGACGAGTCTTTTCGGGGAATTGGTTTGCGATTGCTCAAATTGTCTTTACAATCTCGAGCACCTCGGGAGGGCTTGGCGGCCGGTCGCAACCACCCCCGACTCCAGGCGGCACTGCGTAGATCTTGGCATCCGTTCGGACGCTGCAATGCAAGAAACTGACGACGTTGAGGCCGCAGTCGAACTGTTTTTCAGCCGCTCGTTATTGTGCCACGCCCTACGTGACGTCGTGATCGCCGCCCTAACTCGTCTGGGGCAAGCTAAACGACTGGCGGAAGATGCCCAGGGGGATCCCCGGGATTTTGCCGTTGAGGCTGAAGAACTTCTTGCATTGGGGCTCTCAAACTCAGTCATTAGATGGCTTCAGGCCCAAGGTCTCGCGCAACCGACTACCACCCGGAGTATCGGCATCCGCGTACGACGCTCGCGAACGTTTAGGCCGGCGCGCGGTGGCGCATTTGTAGCGACGGAGGTTGGCCTCGCGCTGGCCGAACGATATGCGTGGCGCGAACGTAGCGGAGAGTCCGCTACACTAGCGGCTTCCTCTACGGTAATCGCTAAGCAGCCTTTGGGGACCCTGCCGTTCCGTAGCTTCTGCGATCAGGCACGACCGCGATATGACTGTACGCGAAGCGAGCTGTGCATAGGCCTCCAGCTAGTGAAGCGTTTCCGTAGCCCCGCGCCGAATCAGCAATCGATTCTAAGGACATTTCAGGGGCTCAACTGGCCAACACGGATAGATGACCCACTACAGCCCGCCCCAGGGATCTGCCCTAAGAGGCGCCTTAGCGAAACCATACGTGCGCTCAATCGGCACCAGGTGCGGAATGCAGTGCGATTCACGGGCGATGGATCGGGCCGAGGCATACTTTGGAATCCCCTCTGAGGTACGCACGAGCCCGCGCCCGTAACGCACACGCCGTACTCTGACGCCGCACACTAACGTTGCCAGGTGCGTCGGCGCCCTCGAAC
>DASQDN010000626.1:0-2623 GCA_035634155.1 Bryobacteraceae bacterium
CCGCGAATTGCCGTTCTTCCGGTACCAAAGACATCCCACGCAGCGCCGACGCGAGGGGACAAGTTCTTGTAGGTCGGATTCTGATAAAGCTGGCCGAGCGTCGGCGCGCGATCCATCAGGTTGGGAAGCGCCGAATCCCGGCCGTAGATGTCGATCGGGGTGGTAGTGAACTCGTATCGCAGGCCCGCGTTCACCGTCAACCGGGGATGGACCTTGAAGTCATCCTGAAGGTACAGCGCCATTAACGTAAACCGCCAGTAGCGGTCGAGGGCGCCGGTCGGCGTCAATCCCAGGAAGCGAGCCGGGCGATTCTGCAGGAAGCTAGCAAGATCGTTGAAGGTGTACTGGCCGAGCGAGAACGTCGGGTTCACCATGTTGTCCTGATAGCGCTCGATCAGGAAGCCGGTCTTGATGCGGTGCTTGCCGCGCTCCATCACGAGCCCGTCTTCAGCGCCGTAGACATTCTGCACGAGCCGCAGATTGACTGAGCCCTGTGGACCGAAGCGCAGCAGGCCGCCCACGTCGATGTTCCCGATCATTCCACGGCCGGCTACAAACGGAGTCAGCGCTTCGGTTGTGTTCGATTCCACGTCCTGACCAATTCGTGTCCGGCTGAAGCCAAGACGCACGTTGTTCAGCGTTCGCTCAGATAAGGTCTGGGTCAGATTCGCCGTGATGAACTGGTTGCGCGAAAGGAAGTCGCGCGGAAACTGCGGATAGTCGGTCGGCAGCCGTTGATCGGCGCCGTCATAGGTGTAGCGCACGAAAAGCTGATGGCGATCGTTCAAGATGTGGTCAACGCGCGCTTGTCCGAAATCCTGAGTCAATCGCTGGTTGAAGCCGAAGGTATACAGCGCGATGCCGGTCCCGCGGCTGGGGCCGTTGGGAACCGGGTATTCGTTGAGATACGGCCGAATCAACGGATCGATCGTGTAAGTGACACCGCCGATGATTCCCCGGCGCGCATCCAGATCGGGAACCTCGGAACTCAACGTGCGGCCAAGCACTTCGCGCAATCCCTCATGGCCAATGAAGAAGAAGGTACGGTCGCGGCGAATCGGGCCTCCGGCGGTGACCCCGTATTGATTGCGCTTGAACTCCGGGCGCTTAGCAGGGTCGAAGAAGTTCCGCGCATCGAAATTATCGTTGCGATGGAAATAATAGGCCGATCCGTGCAATTCATTGCTGCCCGATTTGGTGAGAGCATTGATTTGGCCGCCTGAATTGCGGCCGAATTCGGCGCTGTAGGCGTTCGTCTCGACGCGAAATTCACGGACAGTTTCGGTGCCCAGTACAGTGCCTGCAGCCGAGCCCGCCGGGCCATTGGTGAAGTCATTTAAGGGCGTACCGTCAAGCAGGTACACGTTCGAACGCGGGTCCTGGCCATTGATGCTCATTCCAAGCCCGTGCGCCACGGCCGATCCGCCGTCCCGATGCGGGTAGGGCAACACCCCGGGCTGGAGCAGCGCAAGATCAGTGTAGTTGCGGCCGTTCAGCGGCAACTCTCGAATGACTGACTCTTCCACCAGGTAGCTGAGTTCTGAGGTATTGGTATTGACTGTCGGAGCCACACCGACCACGGTCACTTCCTGGTCCATCGCTCCAAGCTCGAGAACAAGATCCACCGTGCGCGTTTCGCCTACCGTCAGAACGAGTCCGCGCTGCACGAGCGGGCGGAATCGGTCCAACTCCGCGCGTACCTCATACCGTCCGGCAGCCATTGCCGAGGAGGCGAAGTAACCATCGTTGTCGCTGCGAACTTCGCGCGTGAGCCCCGTCTCTGAGTTCTTCAGCGTGATGCGGACCCCGGATAGGACCGCGCCAGTGCGGTCATGGACACGTCCCGTAATATTCGCAAGAGTCTGCGCGTCCAATCCGAAAACAAAGACGCAAGCCAGCGCGAGTGTTCTGATCACAACATATTTTATCAAGCGATATTAGACCTCAACCGGTAAGGAAGGACTTAGGTAACGACGCGCGCACACGACCGAAGGTTAGCGAACCCTCAAGCAGATCTTCCCGATGTGTGTGGCGGATTCCATATACGACAAGGCCTCCGGCAGCTCCTCAAACCCGAAAACACGATCGATCACAGGCCTCATCTGCCGAACTTCCATCGCCCGGAGCAGGTTCTCAAACATCGTCCTGGACCCGACAAAGACCCCGTTCATCCGCAAATGTCGCATCAAAACTGGGGTTAGGTTCACATCGGGCCCCTGAGCCAGCACGCCGATGAGGCTGATTGTGCCGCCCGTCCGGACTGCTCGGATGGATCGGGGCAGCGTGCCGGCCCCGCCCACTTCGATGACGTGATCCACGCCGCGGCCCTCGGTGAGCTCGCGGACCGCTTTGTCCCAATCCGGAGTCGTCGCATAGTTGACTCCGCCGCGGGCGCCCAATTCGCGAGCGCATCCGATCTTCCGCTCACTGCTGGAGGTAACGATGACAAACGCGCC
Source organism: Bryobacteraceae bacterium (assembly GCA_035634155.1). Taxonomy (GTDB): domain Bacteria; phylum Acidobacteriota; class Terriglobia; order Bryobacterales; family Bryobacteraceae; genus DASQDN01. The sequence goes on from DASQDN010000626.1 coordinate 2,457, forward strand.
TGCCATCCGCGCCAACTGCAGGGCGAAGGTGCTGACGCCGCCCGTTCCCAGGCACAGCACTGTGTCGCCGGGCCTCACCGATGCGCTTTCAAAAAGGGCGTTCCACGCCGTGACAGCAGCACAGGGCAGGGTAGCGGCCTCTTCAGAGCTGAGATAATCGGGCACTC
>DASQDN010000627.1:0-3685 GCA_035634155.1 Bryobacteraceae bacterium
TCCCCTTCTCGATGGTGCGCATCGCGTTGGGGTTGGTGTGGGAGTCGGTGCCGGGGGCGACGCCGAAGAAGCCGGCCTCAGGATTAATGGCATGAAGCTGGCCGTTGGCGTTGGGCCGGATCCAGGCAATGTCATCGCCGACGGTCCAGACCTTCCATCCGGCGAACTCTGCTGGTGGGATGAGCATGGCGAGATTCGTCTTGCCGCAGGCGCTCGGGAACGCCGCGGCGACGTACTTGGTGACGTTCTCGGGACTGGTGAGCTTGAGGATCAACATGTGCTCGGCGAGCCAGCCCTCTTGCCGGCCGAGGTAGCTGCCGATGCGGAGCGCGAGGCACTTCTTGCCGAGGAGCGCGTTGCCGCCGTAACCCGAGCCGAACGACCAGATCTCGCGCGTTTCCGGGAAGTGAACGATGTACTTCTCGGGGTTGCAGGGCCACGGCACGTCCTGTTGGCCGGGAGCGAGCGGCGCTCCGAGGCTATGCATGCAAGGCACGACGCGCTTCTCGTCCTTGTCGATGACTTTGAAGACCGGCAGACCGATCCGCGCCATGATGCGCATGTTGACCACGACGTAGGCCGAATCGGTGAGCTGGACGCCGATTTGCGACATGGGCGAATCGACCGGTCCCATGCTGAACGGCAGGACATACATGGTGCGTCCGCGCATGCAGCCTTTGAAGAGCTGTTTCAGCTTGCGCCGCATGGTGAACGGGTTTTCCCAGTTGTTGGTGGGTCCCGCGCTGTCTTTCGACAGCGAGCAGATATAGGTACGGTCCTCGACGCGTGCGACGTCTGAAGCGTCCGAACGGGAGTAATAACAGCCCGGCCACAGGTCTTGGTTGAGCTTGATGAAGGAGCCCTTGGCGACGAGCTCGTCACACAGGCGCTCGTTCTCCTGCTGCGATCCATCCACCCAGTGGATGGCGGCGGGAGTGGTCAGCTCCGCCATCTTGTCGACCCATCGAAGGAGGTGTTTGTTGGTGCTGAGTGGTTTGGAGGACACGATTGTTGCCTCCTTTGTTTATAACCTTGACACTCGCCCGAGTAGCTGCATCCTAGTCTGCGCAAACCAATATGCACGTTATCGATCCGAAGCTAGGGCCGGCGGGTGTTCCGATTCTGGGCGGCTGCCTTCTGCTTAGCTTCCGTGTGCGGAAGTGGACGGACAAGTTTCGTCGGGCAACGGCATCTTGACGCCCACGGTATTCTTCGGCGTTGTGGGTGCGGCGCTGGCGATGTGCGCGGTGGCGATGTGGTTCTCTTCCAGCGCTCTGGCGCCGGCGGTGGCTTGCTTTTTTGGGGTGACGCATCTGGTAGAGTCGCGCTACACAAAGGTAGCGCGTACGGCCCTGCTGGCAGGTGTTTCGATGGTGGTGGCCACTGCAACGGCAGTATTGGCCAGTCCGCTGTTGTGGCAGCTTCTTGTGTGGTCGTTCATTGCGGGCTTACTTTACGCGACCGCCGGGGCGTGGGTGCTGACAGCATACCTGAGATTGCCGAGGGAGGTGAATTCTGGCGCCGACGTGGACTGACTTGCATGAGGTAGATCGTGTTGTCCATGAGCCGGCACGATTGATCATCCTGGGTGTGCTTGCCCCGGCAGGGCAGTGTGACTGTACGTTCCTGATGAATGAGACGGGTCTGACCAAGGGCAATCTTTCCAGCCATGTGGTGAAGCTGGAACAAGCCGAGTTCCTCGCAGTCGAAAAGACGTTCCGGGGCAAGATTCCGTTGACGCTGGTGAATGTGACGCCTGCCGGACGAAGTGCGTTTGTGCAGTATCGCAAGATGATGCTCGCGGTTTTGAGCTAATCTATTTGGGACGATGCATCCGGCTTTGACAGCCTGGGTAGTGGCCCTGGCGATGGCGTTTGCCGCAGGGTTTGTTGCGGTTCCTTCGCGGCGCGTCACTGAGGCTGATTCGGCGCGCATCGTTCTTGTGTCGCGGCGTCGTGAGCGCAAGCTTGCGGTCCGAACGTTCGGTTCGACGCCTTTCGCGCCTCGATTTGCAAGGCCGTTGCTCGATGCAATCGTTGGGACGCTGCCTGGCGTCGACCGCTTGTTGTTCCAGCTTCCTCCTCCTCTCGCCGTTTCTTCCGTCGCTTAGTTCGATCACCACATTCTGCTTGGGAGGAAAGGAAACGTGCGTTCCCTTATCCGTTCTTTGTTCGCGCCGTCTAAAGGTGACGCGCGCGCGATTCAGCGCATTCATGCGATGCGCGAGGAACTCGTCCGCTTGAACGATACCGAGCTTCGGGAGGAGAGTTCGCGGACGAAAGATATGTTGCGGTTCATGGCGGCGACGGTGGTGGCCGTATCGCGCGTGCTCGGACAGGACATGTTCGACGTGCAGTTGCAAGGAGCGCTCGCGCTCGCTCGCGGAAGCGTGGCAGAGATGCAGACAGGCGAGGGCAAAACGCTGGCGGCTGTGCCGGCGATAGCTTGGATGGCTCGGGAGCAGCACGGCGTTCACGTGATGACGGTGAATGACTATCTGGCTAGACGCGATGCCGCATGGATGGGCGACATTTACCGGCTGCTCGGGATGTCAGTCGGGTATGTGCAGCAGGGGATGACGGCGGAGGCGCGCAGGGCGGCGTATCGGTGCGACGTGACGTATGCCACTGCCAATGAGATCGGCTTTGACTTCTTGCGCGATCAACTCGCGTTGTATCCGCATGAGCAGGCGCATCGCGCATTCCATGCGGCCGTGATCGATGAGGCGGACTCGATCCTGATCGATGAGGCGCGCATTCCGCTGGTGATCGCGGGCGCAGACAAGGACCAAGGCTCTCTCGCAATCGCGGCGGAGGCTGCGGTGCGAAGGCTTGGGCCGTGGCACTACATGGTGGACGCGGGTGGTCACAATGTTGCCCTGACCGATGTGGGCATCGGGGCGGTGGAGTCGGCTTTGTGTTGCGGGAGCCTGTATGAGGACGGCAAGCTTCCGTTGTTGACAGCAGTGCAGGATGCTCTCCATGCGCATGTGTTGCTGCGCCGCGATGTGGACTACATCGTGAAGAACGACGCCATTGAGCTTGTGGATGAGCTGAAGGGGCGGATCGCATCGGATCGCCGGTGGCCTCCCGGATTGCATGCAGCCATTGAAGCGAAAGAGGGAGTGGCGGCCAAGGCGCAGGGCCGCATTCTTGGATCGATCACCTTGCAGCACCTGGTGGCGTTATATCCGAAGGTTTGCGGCATGACGGGTACGGCGATGACGCAGGAGCTCGAGTTGCGCAAGGTTTATGGCCTGGCGGTGGAGGTGATTCCAACGCGATTGCCCGTGGTTCGCGTCGATCAGCCCGATGTGTTGTTTGCTACGAAGGCCGACAAGGAGCACGCGGTGGCGGAGGAGGTGCGGCGCGCGCATGCTTCTGGACAGCCGGTGTTGGTTGGCACTGCGAGCGTCGCCGATTCCGAGCGATTGAGCGCGTTACTTGCCGACGTCCCCCATGCGGTGTTGAATGCCCGGAACGACGAACTGGAGGCGGGGATCATTGCGCGTGCGGGTGACCGCGGCGCAGTGACCATCTCGACGAACATGGCGGGACGTGGGACCGATATCCGATTGGGCGACGGGGTGGCGGCTCTCGGTGGTTTATACGTAATCGGGACCAACAAGCACGAGAGCCGGCGGATCGACAACCAACTGCGTGGACGGGCGGGGCGACAAGGCGAC
>DASQDN010000628.1:0-13501 GCA_035634155.1 Bryobacteraceae bacterium
GGGCAGACATAGGTGCAGTTACCGCAGGCAACGCATTTTTGCGGATTGATGGTCATGTGAAATCCCCCACATGGTTCGGGGCTCCGCCTATATTACCTCAACACCGATGCGTTTGCTTAATCGCTATCGTGAGAGCCACGCCTGGTAGGCTTTCTCGTTGAAAGGACGCCCCAAAAAATCTTGGACGAAGGTGGCCGCCGGCTTTCGACCGCCCGGCTCCAGCACTTTCTGTCGATACTCGCGAGCGATTCTGGTTGCAAGCAAATCCTTACGGTCGAAGCGTGTAAAGAGGTCCTTGGCGATCACCTGCGACCAGAGGTAGGTGTAGTAGGCCGCTCCGTAATTAGGCAAGCCCATGTGAGAGATGGAAGACTCGATGTGACCAGCGGGCACGGGAACGCCAAGGCGCTCGTAATGAGACTTGTAGACAGGCCCTGGGTCAGTAACGGGCTCAGCGTCATCTTGCATGTCGAGGAAAGACCAGGAGAGCGCGACAGAGGCACGAGCGCGCCGCGCTTTCCCGAAGCTTCGCGCTTCAATCAGTGTGCGGGCCATGCTCAGCGGCATCTGTTCGCCGGTCTTGTAATGTTTGGTAAACCGGACCAGCAGTTCCGGACTCTCAAGCCATTCCTCCAGTAGTTGGGACGGCGCTTCCATGAAGTCAGCCTCCGGGCGCATCGCGCCCACCCACCGGCCTTGTCCGCGGAAGATGGAGTGCAATAGATGGCCGAACTCGTGGAAGAAGGTGCGCGCGCGATCGGGCTCAACGAGCGCGGGGCCATTGGCCGGGTCCGGGAAGTTGCACAGCAACAGCGCTTCGGGAAGCTCCTTTCCGGCCGATCCGGCTCGAAGGACGCTCGCCGCAAAGTGCTGATACTTGTTGGCGCGCGGATGCATGTCCAGATAGAAGCGCCCGATGAGCTTACCGTGGTCAAGCACTTCGTAAGCTTCCACTGAGGGATGCCAGGCGGTAACCCCCTTCACCTGCTTGAACTCGAGAGCAAACAAAGCGGCGGCGGTTCCGAGCACGGCCTCCTTGACGGTCGTGTACGGCATGTACTCACGGGCTTGGCGCACATCGTACTTGAACTTCGATTCGCGCACCAGACGCTCGTAGTAGCTCAAGTCGTGTGCTTCCAGGCGCTCCGCTTGCGGATCGTCCTTCCGCTTATACGCCAGCAGCTCGGCGAACTCGCGCTGCGCGCCTGCTTCCGATGCACGTTCGATGGCGCGAAGGAAGTCGCGCTGCCGCTGAACACTGCCTACCATTCGCGAATCCATTTGAAAGTCCGCGAAGGTTGGAAACCCGACCAATGTTGCCAATTGGTGGCGAGTTCGAATGAGATCCGTTACGACCTGCTGATTTTCCGGATACCCGCGATTCAACACGAGTTGACTGACTTGCTTGCGAACTGCCGCGTTCTGCGCGTACGTGCTTACCGCGTCAGCTTCCGCGGCGTCGTTTCGGATGGACACCGTGCCATCGGCAGACATCGGATGCGACTTCATGAAGTCAGCCGGCATGCTGTCCAGGTCAGCGGCGCGAACACGAATCTCACGACGGTTGGCCGCCAGGTTGGCTGAATACTGTTGCTGCAGCCGCGACAGCTCGCGCCGGAGCTCAGCCACGCGCTTGCGGCTTTCTTCGGGCAACAGGACCCCGTCCCGCTTAGCGTTGGCCAGGGTTTGCCGGACATACCACTTCGCGTCCTCCGGCACATCGCTGACACCGGCGATGGCATCGTACACACCGCGATCCAGGCTGAGGTCCGCGCGCAGGCTTGCGATTTCAGAGATGACCTTCGCCGCTGCGGCCCGCCATGCCGCATCAGGATGCAGGTCTTCGAACGCTGACGCCGTGTTCTGCGCACGCCCCAGTCGGAACTGAATCTCGTCATACGGAAGCAGCGTATTGGCCGTAGTCCTGGCCCCTTTTACTGAAAGTAAGGCTTGCCTGGCGGCCTTCGCCGCGCCGATCTCGGCGGCAGTTTGCTTTTGGAATTCTTGGAGCGTGGACGGCATACGCCACATGTCCTCGATCGCCCAGGTGGAGGTCGACGACAAGACGATCGTGAGCAGGAGCGAGACTATACTTCGCGTCATGGAAACCCTCATTGTAGGGGATACGATTCGCTCACACTTGGAGTATTCTGTACCAATGATCCTCAGAGCAGCAGTATTGGTATGTCTGGCCGCGGCGTGTCTGCCGGCCGAGGGCTTCGATCCGCGGCTTCCGGTGAGCACACTGGTGCGCGAGGATTTGTTTGCAGGATTTCTCACCAAAGACATGACGCGCCTGGCTGCTGGAGAGAAGACGCTCGAAGCGTTGTTACGTGAGCGTCCGCAGGCCAAGCCAAGCATCCTGGCGTGGCAGGCAGGCGTGGCGCTGCATCGGGCCGTTTGGGCCCATGAGGCGAAGCAGACCCAGGAGTTTGACGGGCACTACAAACGCGCCCTCAGCCTGTTTGCGGAGGCCGCCGCGGTCGCGTCTGCCACCGACATAGGACCGGCTGCGATCACCGGTGGAACGTATTCGCTGCTGATGGATCGCCTGCCCGAGAAGCACCGGCCGGAAGCGGCGGCGAAGGCTTACGAAGCATACCATCGGTTGCTCGATGTTCAGGCCCCGATGGCGATGAAGATGCCCCTTCACATTCGAGGCGAACTGTTTGCCGGTTTGGCGTTAACCGCACAGCGCACGGGTCGTTCGCAGGAAGCTTCGCAGCACCTGGATCAACTCATCGAAACTTTGCCGAATACTCCTTATGCCGCTCGTGCGAAGAAGTGGAAAGAGAATCCGAAGCTCGCCGCGACAACCTCGATCACCTGCTTAACCTGCCACGATTCGGGCAAATTGGAGGCGCGGCGCCACGCGTTAAACAGCCAGCCGCCGATCTCAAAGTGACCAGAACCTTGCGCTGGTTTCCGCTGTGGGCGGCGGTCGCCATGTTCATCGTATGGCTTGTGCTGTTCGGGGCAGGCGTGCTCAGCTATACGGATTCATCTCGCATTGATTGGCCTGGGTTGGGCGCAACACTGATTGCGGCGTTTTTGTTCGGATGCCTGGTCCTGCTCTTCTTCCAAAAGACGCATGTACGCGTGGAGTCCACAGGCGTATCGCTCCGCCATGGGCCTTTACCGGGCACGAAACGGGCAACTCGGGTGAACCGAAGCGACATCGCGCGATGCATCTACCACCACGTTCGGCGGATGCCTTCGGGAGGTGGTCCGTACTGGAATGCTGGAGTGGTCACGACACAAGGGCGTTTCGTTGAGGTGTTGTCCCCATTCTGGGACGCCGCCGCGGCGAAAGCGGCAGCCGAGGAGATCGCGAGCGCTCTGGGCCCGCATGCGGGCCGATGGCTGACGTGCGAGCTTGCGACGAGCTGGTCCTACGAACCGGATACCGCGCTCGCGCTACGCCTTCTCGGGTGGCTCTGCATCGTAGTGGCTGGGTTCGCCGGCGCCGCAACGCTTGAGCTAGCGCGTTAACGGCTGATGCGGCCTAACGCCTGGCCGATGGCGCGACCGATGTCGATGAGCAGTGTGCCGCGGTCGGCATCGAGCGCAATGCCGGCTTTGCGCTGCGCTTCTTCGACCGTGTCGCCTTCATGCACATGTTCGAGGAACGCCGCGGCCTCAGCATCGGAAATGTTCAGACCTCGCGCGACGTAATCCCCCAGGCGCTCGCCCTCTTTCTGCTGGATGCCTCGTTCCTTCAACAGATCTTCCACGGCGCGGACGACATTCGCTGTAATCATGAGACTCGGTTATACCGCGCGGTCGCGGGAGCATGCAAGCAACTCGCGGTTACTCCCCCAGCACGGCGTAGTGAAACAGGTTGAACCGGTACCGCTGCTGATTGCGGATGCTCGCCGCAATTACGCCGTGTAGCTTGTCATCCCAGGTCGCGTATCGGTCGATGAACTTACCTGCCTCGCCGCGGTCCCCCTGGTATTGCACGTCGAGGACGCGCTCGAGTAATTTGCCGACAACGTCTTTGTATTTGCTGTAGTCGATCCGCAGTCGACCCGAGGCGGGGTCGAACTTCAGCAGGCCCTGTTCCAGAAAGTAGTTCCACTGCATCAACTGCATCGTTCCATACGGCTGATCCCGACGCGGCCGCACATTCTGCAGCACTCGAAGAATGCCGCTGGCGTACACCGATCGGAGTTGCGCGTCGGTGTAGTAGCCCTGCTGTTTAAGTTTGTCGGCACTGAAGAGCGATACCAGGTCCGCCTTCATCTCCTCCAGGAGACTCGCGTCGGACTGCAGCGCAGTGTCGAGGTCCGAGCCGGACTTTGTGGTGTCCACACCGAGATAATGGCCGACTTCATGCCACAGCGTTCGGTAGAAGTTGCCGTCCAGCGCGAGGTCATTCGCATGCTCGGGAGCAACGGAAGCTGTCCAGGCCGAGGAACTGCCTTCAAACAACTGCGAGTTGCGCATGATATTCGCACGTAGCAGAATGGTGCGGCCGTAGCGCCGCGTGAGGTACGCTTCGTTGGGAAGGATGGTCGCGGTGTTGCCTCCGCGGGATTGACCGAAGTCGGCCGCGACTTCGTAGACGCCTACCGGGATGTCCTCACGAATTCGTTTGTGGTGCTCATAAGGGAGCGCATCCTCGATCGCCTGGATTCCTTTCATGGCCGAGCGTAAGCGCTCGGTCTCCTCCCGCTGCTGGACAAGAATGTTGAACGCATAGAATGCCTTCACGCCGAACAGCGCGTCGTCGTAGGTTTCATAAGCTCCGATCTCGGCGTTCAGATTCTTGAATCGACCAGTCACCCAGGCGGCATCGCCGGATTCGTAGTCGTTCGTCAGCAGGTCGCGTGCGCGATTGCGGAGAAACCCGGCGAACTCAGCATCGTCCTGCTGCAACGCGGAGGCGGCTTGATACAGAAGTTCGTGGGCTCGAATCATCTGCTCGGCATACGCTACGGCATAAGGGACGGCGTAGAAAGCGGTTGGAGTGGGACCGGCGGAAAGCTCGCGACGCAGTCCCGGATGCAGCGTGTCCAAGGCAGGGTACTTGGTTAATGTCGCCAGATCAGAGCGAAGGCTTTCCGCGGTAGCGCGCCTAACCACGGCTCGCGGGTCGAGGATAGCTGCCCGCTTTTCGGGATGCGCCGCGAGGAAACGTTCGATCTCTTCCTTCTTAACTCCGGCTGGGTATACGTTCTTCCCAGGCGCTTCCGGCTGCACCGGGAGAAACGGTTCACGCTTGTTATCGAGCGTGGTCGCGACGGGCCCTTTGAAGAGCCTGTACAGGTTCATCAGGTCCGGACGGGGAGGCTTTAGCGAAGCAAGCTGCGCCTGCGCCTCCTGTGCTTGTGGATGGAGCTGGTTCTCATAAACGGACTGAAAGATCTTTCCGACTTCCAGCAACGAAGCAATCGCCACGCGCTCGCCCGCGCTGAGTCCAGCCCCTTCGGGTGCGAGGCGGAGGGTGCGCGTTTTGTCGAGAATTTCACGCGCCTTCTCGGGCCGCCAGACTCCGCCGGGCTGTTGTGCCAGTAGAGCGCTCATGCTCAGCAAAAGTGCAGTCGCAATACGTCGCGCCATGTTTTCATGATAAGTTCCGCGCATGCTTGCGCCCTCGCGGGCCGAGTTCGATAGCTTCGACTTCCTTGATCTTTCCTTCCGCAATGGTAAAGCGCAGCAGTGTTCGCATGGCGTGCAATCCATGGTGGCCGCATGCGCCGGGGTTCATGTGAAGCAGGTTGAGAGTCGGATCCCGATCGACACGGAGGATGTGGGAATGGCCGCATAAGAACAGGTCAGGGCGGCGAAGCAGCAGATCCTTCTTCGCACGCGGCTCGTAGCGACCCGGGTGGCCGCCGATGTGAGTCATAAAGACGCGCACGCCTTCACATTCCCATTCGTTATCGCATGGGAACTCAGCTCGGATAGCCGCGCCGTCCACATTGCCGAACACTCCGCGTACAGGCTTGAACTCGCGCAAGGCACGAACGACATCGATGGTCCCGAAGTCGCCAGCATGCCAGATCTCGTCACACTCAGCAAAGTAGGTGAAGACGGCATCGTCGAGGAACCCATGAGTGTCGGAAAGCAGTCCAATGCGCACGATTTATAGTACGACCGAGGCGCTGTGAGAATATCGATTGAACCCATGAATACAACTCTGTTGACGGTGGTGGCAGAGATCATCGCCAAACCCGGAAAAGAAGAAGAGGTGCGTCGTCACTTGCTTCACATGGTTGAAGAGACGCGCAAGGAAGAAGGCTGCGTCCAATACGATCTGCATGTGGTGAATGGCGCCGCCGGGCACTTCGTTTTCTATGAGACTTGGACTTCCGAGACGATGCTGGACAAGCACGGGGCGTCCGCGCATATCAGTGCGTTTCGTGCCATTGCCGGTGACCTGACGCAGGCGCCGACACGCATTTTGAAAGCGACACGCATCGCCTAGATGGTCGAACTGGCATGGTGGCAATGGGCGATTGGCGCCACGTGCGCGTACTTGGTCGGGGTTGCCAAGACGGGCGTGCCAGGGCTCGGCATTCTGGTGGTTCCGCTAATGGCTCTGATGGTCGGGGATGCGAAGCAGTCGGCTGGATGGCTGCTGCCGATCCTTTGTATTGCCGATGTTTTTGCCGTGTTGTACTGGCGGCGTCACACGGCCGCATGGAAGCTATTCGTACTGGCGCCGTGGGTGGCTGTCGGAATAGTTGCCGGTTCGGCTGCCCTCACCCTGAACGAGCGTGTGCTGCGGCCGGTCGTGGGCGCCATCGTGCTGGTGATGCTCGCGATCTATCTGTATCGACGCTGGCGCAATGCCGCGGACATGACACCGAGTCATGCGCCGACGTATGGATTGACGGCTGGGTTTGCCACCACGGTAGCGAATGCCGCGGGTCCGGTGATGAGCCTGTATCTGCTCAGCCAACGATTGCCGAAAGAAGAGTTCGTCGCCACCGGCGCATGGTTCTTCTTTGTCATAAACCTGACGAAGGTTCCCATATATGCGTGGCACGGCATGATGACATGGCGATCGCTGGGATTCGATCTGTTGATGGCGCCTGCAGTGATTGTCGGCGCCGTCTCTGGCCGATGGCTAGTACACCGCATCCCTCAACGCGCGTTCGATATCTGCGTCCTGGTGTTGACCGCGGTTTCGACTCTGATGCTGTTCCGCTAGGAGTCGGCCGAAGGGGCGGCGGGGACCACGCCGCGGAAATATCGCGCCATCAGCATATCTTTTAGCGTGCCGTTCACGGACGCGAGCAGCCGCGCCTTCAGGTTTAGATAACCTTGCGTACCCGCGAACAGGTCCTGCAGGATATGGCAGAAGGTGGGACTTCTGCGCATAAACTGGATCATGCGTGAGGGCACATGGCCGTACAGGAACTTGCCAAAATATAGACGCCCGGCAAGTCGGGACGCCAGCTCCATTTCCTCGAGGAACTCGCGATGGAGGGCGGCGCGATACGCATCCGCAGGAGCGGCGGTGTCGCCTAGCAGGGCGTCGGCGGCGAGATCGGCAGAACGAATCGCATAGTACAAGCCTTCGCCGGTGACAGGATCAACCAAGCCCGCCGCATCGCCGACTGCCATCCATCCCTGCCCCGCGACCCGGTTGGAGCGCCACTCGGGCTTTTCGAGCGATGGAATTACATGCGCGTAGAACGTGGCATCGCGGATCGGGATATCGCGATCGGCGAGATACTTTTCCAATTTCCGTCGGAGGTCCTGCGCCGTATGGCCTTTCGCGCAGATGCCCGCCGACAGATGGCCGTTGCGCGGAAACACCCAGATGTATCCGGCCATTCCCGGGAAGAAGTGAATGTCCACTTGGGCGCGATCGACGGGGATGAAATAGCCCAGCGCCACCATCTTGTTCCCGGCCGACCATTGGGTACCGACATCCTTCAACGCATTCCGAGCCCCGGTGGCGATCACGCAAAAATCGGTGTCCAGCGAGCCCGTGGGAGTTTGCAATCGCCATCTGCCATCGCTGCGTTCCAGTCCCGTGACACGCGTCTTCTCGATCTGCACGCCGGCGCTTTCGGCGCGCTCAAGAAGAAGCTTGTTCAATTCATAACGCGCGTAGATCAGCAGGGGACGAGTGAGTTCAAGGGTGGCCGAACCCACGCGCTCGGAGGAAAGACAGGTGCGGGAGATGCTGCGCTTCGGCGCGTCGTTGTGGATAAGGAACGGATACTGGCTGTATGCCTTGTAGGTGAGTCCACCGCCGCAGGGCTTTTCCCACGCGAGCTTCTCATCAAGGAGTGTGACGCGCATGCCTGCCCGGGCGAGCTTGGCAGCCGCCATCGAACCTGCCGGACCGCCTCCCAATACGGCGACGCGCGACATTACTTTGTCTTCGGCTGAGCTACCGGCGGATGGCCGGCGGGCAGTTCGCCGGGCTTGGCGCCGGGGTTCGGCGAGGCGACGGGAGGATGTCCGGGCGGGAGCGCTTCTCCCGTCGGCGGCGGCGTTGCCCCAGGAGCATGGGCGCCCGAATCGGCCGGAGCTGCCGCATCCGGCATACCGGCGCCGTGACCTGCGCCCGAGCCGGCCTTCTGCTGCACTACCCACTTATCGCCGCGACGCTCCAGCTTGTAGTTCATGCTCATGCCGGCGTCAGGGCTCGATTTGGGCTTGAACGCAACGGCCGCGGTCGCCTGATTGCCTTCGAAGGTGACGTTGCTGACCTCGACGTCCATGGCCTTCAGGTCTAAGCCGCTATTCTTGTTCAAGTGCTCCATTACGCCCGCACGAACCGCGTCCTTGTTTTCAGGAGCGCGGCTGCACGCGACGGTAGCGCCCGCGATCAGGGCGATGGTCAGCAGCAACGAGGAAAAAGGCCTGAACGTCACACCCGCATTATAACGTCGCATGATTAAGCTTCCCGCAACCTCCGTTCTCGCTTCCGCGCTCGCATTCGGGCAGATCGCGGCCACACTGCCGGCCGGCGCGGAGCTTTCCATTCGTTTGCGAACGCCTGTTTCAAGCAACGCATCCAAGCCCGAGCAGCCCGTGGAAGCCGTGACCATTGCGCCTGTGGTGGATGGCCATCGCATCCTCTTGCCTGCGGGCGCCGTTGTAAAGGGAACGATCGTCGCGGCCACGCCCTCGGACAAAACGGATCAACGCGCATCCGTCAAATTGGCGTTTACCGAAATCGGCGGAGCGAAGGCGAAGACGCGCTTGCTGGACGTTGACAACGCTCGCGAGCATGTAGACGCCGCAGGCCAGATTATCGGCATTCTCGCTTCAGAGACTCTGGCGGCGCGTATCGATCAGGGCATCAACAAAGTGGCCGAGCGAAACGCGGGCCTGGCAGGCATTTTGGAAGCAGCAAGATCGGCAGTCATCAGCGCGCAGCCGTCTGGCGAAATCAAATACGAGCCGGGCGTGGAGTTAAAGATTGCGCTCCAGGAAGCTGTGCGGTGGGAAGGACCACTCCCGCCGGCGCCCGAGCTGTGGCCTATCTCAAACACGGACGAACTGGTGAAGCTTGTCCATGCGCAGCCCTTCCAAACCATGGCGGAGAATCCACGCAAGCCGTCGGATATTACTAACCTGATGTTCATCGGAACGGAGGAGCAGTTGCGTCAGGTGTTTGAAAAGGCTGGCTGGAGCGGCGCGCACCAGAAGAACGCCGCGTCGGTAATGGAGACCGTTCGAGCGATCGCTGAATTGCGAGGCTACAAGGAAGCTCCCATGTCGACATTGCTGCTGGACGGCCGGCGCTCGGACTTCGATTTCCAGAAGCAGAACAATACTTTCGCCAAGCGCCATCACCTGCGTGTGTGGCGCCGTCAGGATACGTTTCAGGAGAAACCGGTGTGGGTTTCGTCATCCACGCACGACATCGGCATCGATTTCTCGCAGGAGAATCGCACCTTCATTCATGTCATCGATCCCCAGATCGATCGCGAGCGTGGCAAAGTCGTGAGCGACCTTTTGTTCACCGGCGGCGTGCGTTCACTGGCGCTGGTGGAAAGGCCCGACGCGCCGCGCAAATCGCGGAACGCCACAGGAGATTCGATTGAAACGGACGGGCGCATGGCAGTGCTCGTGCTACAGTAGCCGAAATGCCATCGCAAGCTGCGCGTATGAGAAGCACTGCCCTGCTCCACGATTATCCGCAGAACTTTAAATACTACGATCTGCTTGTCTCGGCATTTGTCGCTGTCTTGCTGATTTCAAATCTTGTGGCGCCGAAGTTCATCGCGTGGGGCCCCTTCCTGTTCAGCGGGGCGCAGTTGCTGTTTCCCATCACGTACATCTTCGGAGATATCTTCACAGAGGTGTACGGGTACGCGGGCTCTCGGCGAGCGATCTGGAATGGCTTCCTCGCGTCGCTGCTATTGAGCGGCATTAGCGCGTTCATCGTTGCGCTGCCCCCGGCCCCGGAATGGAAGAATCAACAGGCGTACGAGATCGTGCTGGGTTCTATTCCACGCATTGTCGCCGCCAGCTTGATCGCATATTGGGCCGGAGAGTTTGCCAATTCGTTTGTGATGGCGCGCATGAAGGTGGTTACCGAAGGCAAGTACCTGTGGATGCGCACCATCGGTTCGACCGTAGTTGGACAGGCGGTCGATACGGTTCTGGTGATCGGCATCATCTTCATCGGCGCCGTCCCGGTCAGCACTCTACTTACGCTTATGATCTCCGGCTATGGCGGCAAGGTGATTTACGAGATCGTAGCTACGCCGCTGACTTACGTGGTCGTCAACTGGCTGAAACGAGTCGAGGGCGTCGACATCATGGACCGCGACACAGACTTCAATCCATTCAAAGCGAAGCTGTCGTCGCACTAACTACAGAGTGTCGGCCGGGTCTTCCGTCAAGGTCACTGTGACCGTCTGCGTCTTGCCGTTGCGGAATATACTTAACGCGAGCTTGTCGCCCGGCCGCTTTTTGCTTAACGCGCGGCTGATCGCATCCTCACGTTCAACCTGCTGGCCTTCGATCGCCATGATTAAATCGCCTCCGACACCCACTTCCATGTTGCCGATTAGGACGATCTGGCGAGGTCCGCGAATGCCCGCCTCATCCGCAGCCGAGCCGGGTTCCACGGCTTGCACGAGCAAGCCTCCGGCAGCGGGCAGGCGCAAGGCAACCGCAATATCGCCGGCGAGATAAGCGGCCGCGATGCCAAGCCGGGGCCGGCGGAACGAACGGCCGGCGCGATAATCCTCGATCATGGCCTTGGCGCGGCCGATCGGCATTGCGAAGCCGATCCCCATGTTGCCGCTGCCGTAGATGGCAGTGTTCACGCCGATCACGTAGCCGTGCGAATCGAGCAGCGGCCCGCCGCTGTTTCCAGGGTTGATCGCGGCGTCGGTTTGAATCATGCCTTCGAGCTCGATTCCCTTCTCGTCGCGAATGCTGCGGCCCAGGGAACTGACAATGCCTGTCGTCAGCGTTCCCTCCAATCCGAACGGATTGCCGATGGCCAGCACCTTCTGGCCCACCTGCAGCGGCTCGGAATCTCCGAGTTGGAGGAAGTTCAGCTTGCGCCGAGGCTCAATTCTAATCAGCGCCAAGTCGTTGCGGCGATCTCGGTATAGCACCTGCGCGTCGTAGGTATCGTGATTCTCCATCGTGACCTGGATCTTGCCGCCGCCCTGCAACACATGGCTATTGGTCAGGATGTTGCCTTTATCGTCGAGAATAAATCCGCTGCCGATATCGCGTGACGGCGCCACTTCCATGAACCAGTTGCGGCGGTACACTGTGCTGGTGATATGCACGGTCGCCAGCCGAGCCTTCTTGTAGATCTCAATGTTGTTCAACTCGTCTGCGCTTAATCCGGCGGTTTGAGCGCTCCCGGGTCCGCTCCAGGCGACATTGTCCGCACCCAGCGGCGCCAGCAAACGGTTGAGCGCGGGATGCCCCTGGCTCGTCAGATATACAAAGGCGCAAATGAGCGCCGTGGATAAAAGAAGAACTCTCCTGGTCATTTCGCTAAACTCCGCAGCGATTCAAAAACCGCCCTCGTCTGCTCCAATGTGCGCTGCTTTTCACCGGACGTGTCGATCACATAATCGGCAAATCGTGTCTTTTCCTCTACGGGAAGTTGACGGCTGAGACGATTCCGCGCCTGCTCCGGCGTACATCCGTCCCTGTGCACGGCGCGCTGGATCTGCTGTTCCACCGTGCATGTGACAACGATCAGTTTATGGAACCTTCGGTAACTTCCAGTCTCTATTAGTATCGCGGCTTCTACGATCCCAATGCCGGTGGGATCGACCCGTTCGGCCGCCGCGAGAAACTGCTCTTGCATCTCGATTACGGCCGGGTGCACGATAGCATTCAAGCTCGCAAGCCGCTCGGGATTGCCGAACACTTGCGCGGCCAGCAGCTTGCGATCAATGTGACCTGAGGCATCGACAATGCCTGCGCCGAATTCGTCCACAACCGGCGCGTACGCCGCTCCGCCCGGCAGGAGCGCTTGATGCCCGAGTTCGTCCGCTCGCACGACATGACACCCGAGGTCGGCCAAGGCGCTTGCCACGAAGCTCTTCCCACAAGCCATGCCGCCGGTGAGGCCGGCGCGAATCATGAGAGGCCGGTGATCCGCCTTTCGGCCGATCGAATGGTGTTGACCATTAGCATCGCAATCGTGAGTGGACCCACGCCTCCTGGTACCGGAGTATACGCCCCTGCAACGTTTGCCACTTGAACGGGATGCACGTCGCCGATGACCGATCGCGACGGCGCTTCTCCAAAAATGCTTTGTACCTGGGCCTGATCCTTCAATCGATTCATGCCCACGTCGATGACTACAGCTCCCGGTCGGATGAAGTCTTCTGTCACAAAAGCGGGACGTCCAATAGCGGCGACCAGGATATCGGCTCGACGGCATTGCTCCGGTAGATCGGACGTTCGAGAGTGGCAAATAGTCACGGTGGCGTGCTCGTGCAGCAGCAGCAGAGCCATTGGCTTGCCCACGATGTCGCTGCGTCCTACGACTACAGCGCTCTTTCCTGCGATCGGGATGTTGTAGCGCTTCAGCAGTTCGATAACCCCCGAGGGAGTGCAGGCGCGAGGGCCGGAGATGTTCGCCACCAGATTGCCGACATTGGTGGGATGAAAGCCGTCGACATCTTTGTTGGGATCGATGGCCACCAGAATGCGGCGGGAATCCACTTGCGGCGGCAAGGGCATCTGCACCAGGATGCCGTCGATCTCCTCGCGGCGATTCAGCGACTCCACCAACTCGAGCAGCTCTTCGGTGGTCACCGATTCGGGCGGCGTGTGCTTTTCGCTATAAATCCCGAGTTCTTCGCAGGCTTTGATCTTATTGCGGACATAGATCTCGGACCCAGGATCGTGTCCGACTAAAACCACAGCAAGGCCAGGCGGCCGGCGAGTGCGTCCGAGCGTAGACGCGCGTTCCTTCCAATCGGCAAAGATCTGGTCGCGGACCCACTTTCCATCCAAAATTTGCGCCATGCTTTGACCGAAGGATAGCAGGCGCGAATGTGGCTATTCCGACACGCGGAACGGATACTCGGCC
>DASQDN010000629.1:0-10003 GCA_035634155.1 Bryobacteraceae bacterium
CTCAGGTTGGCGCCGGTGATGCGCGGGGCGGTTCGCGCTACATCGTCGATCGGCCGTAGCGCGCGTCCTGCCATGAACCAACCGAGAAAGCTTGCGGTCAGGATGATGAGAGGCAACAGCACCGAGTAGCGGCGTGTGAACTGCTCGATGAGTCCTTCGCCTTCTTCGTACGACCGTCCAATGGCAATGAAGTATGGCTTCTGGTCTTCGGTGATAATGAGGCCCTGGCGAATCAGGTACTTTTCGCCGTCCATGATTTTGGTCTTCCAGACGGCCTCGCGCGACCGCATCATTTCGCGCATGGCCGCGGGAGATTCCAGAAGGAGTTTGTCGTGCTTGGGCGAAGCTTCCACGATTCTGCCGCTTAAATCGCTCAGCAGGTAAATTTGCTTCAGCCGGTCAACGATAAGGGCTTCTTCCGGATCTTCGCGATCGTAGAACCAGTTGGCTTTGCCCTTTTCGATGCGAAGGTAGCCGCGCACAGCGGCCCATTCTTCGTTCAGGATGTGATGAAGCTGCCCGTCGTACAGCGATTCCAGCGTCTCGTGAAAGAACACGCCCAGGAAGCTGAGCAGAATCGTGAAGAAGACGAGGTAGGTCAGCGTTAGCCGGAACCTCAGTCCCGCAGTGAATCGCCAGCGCCGGGCCGGATTGCTCGGAACCTCCATAGACTTACGCAGACGTGTTGGCGCCCTGCTCGGAAGTATCGAGCATGTAGCCGATGCCTCGCACGGTGTGGAGGAGCTTGGTGGGCCACTTATCGTCGATCTTGCTGCGCAGGTGACGGATGTACACGTCCACGATGTTCGTGAGGCCGTCGTAATCCATGTCCCAGACATGTTCGACGATCATTGTGCGGCTGAGCGGGCGGCCCCGGTTGCGCATCAGGTATTCAAGGATGCTGAATTCCTTTGGCGCCAGCTCGATGGCTTCGCCTCCGCGAGTGACACGCCTGCGGATGCAGTCGAGCACAAGATCGCCGATCTGAAGGCGCTCGGGCATCGGCGCGCCGCGGCGAAGCAGCACACGGACCCGCGCCAGCAGTTCGACAAACGCGAACGGCTTGACCAGGTAATCGTCGGCCCCGAGTTCCAGACCCTTTACGCGGTCGTCAACGCTGCCGCGAGCGCTGAGGATGAGAACAGGCGGGCTCGTCTTGCGATTGCGAATGCGCTCCAGGACCTTAAGGCCATCGATATCCGGCAGCATCATGTCGAGAATGATGAGATCGTAATCGGTGGCATGGACCATGTCGATGGCGCTGCGGCCGTCCGCTGCGGTGTCGACCGCGTAGCCCGCGCTTTCGAGGCCGCGCTTTACGAAGTCGGCGATACGTTGTTCGTCTTCAACAACAAGGAAGCGCATGTCGTTTCACCACGATTGTAGGACACTCTTAACGCAATGCCAGTTGCAGAGCATCGAGCAAAGCTTCGCTCCGGCGGGCGAACTCGGCATCAGTCAGCACGGGTTCGAGCCGGCTTACATCGATCTCTTCGGTCAAATGCACCCACGATTTGCAGCCTGCGTACGACGGACGGTCGGGAATGCGAATGGGAGAGGGGAGTCGATAGGCGCGGAGCAGCAACGCGTACAACGGCAGGTTAGGCTTGTAATCCAGGCGCTTGCGGAGAAAGGCGTCATTCCAGATGAAGTGTTCGGACGCGGCCTGTACCGTCTCATAGCCCGACGTTGTAACCACATCGGTCACTTCGCAGACCAGTGACAACTCGTGGAACTCCTCGCGGGTCTCGGTGACCAGCGATTTGAACTGATCCTTCACCAGAAGCGCATGCTCATGCTCGTAGGTGGGGAAGAGCAGGAAGCGTCGATAGCGCAGTTGGAAGCCGCCGCGGTCGGCTTCCACTATGCCGCCCTTGCGCAGCAGGCAAACCTGCAGACCGGCCTCCAGGGCAGCGACGACACTGGCCCATTCCTTGAGAGCGATGTTCAATTAGTCTCCGGAAACGCGTCCCGACGCCGATTCGGGGAGTCCGCCAAAGAAGCCAAACGCAGGCCGGCGCCACGTGCCATGCGTCCTCAAATAGGACAAGCCGATCATTGTCAGGATCAGGGCGATGGCTGCAATGGAGCATTGGGCCAGCGTCAGGCCTTCTTTCCAGAATCCAAGCCAGCGACCATAGACCAGCTCAATGTGGACCCAGTAGACGAGCAGGGATGTAGTGCCAAGCTGCCGCACCCAACTCCACCCTTCGCCCGCGCCATGGTGTGTCCAAAGGAACGTCACCGCGAGCACCACCATGATGACCCCGAGCTTGATCAAGATCAGACCCGGGCTGTTGATCCAAAAATCGACTGCCGGATAAAGCGAGTACGGAATGTTGGAAAAGTATTGCGCCGAAACGATGAGGCCGAAACCAAGGATTGCGGACCATTGCATCAGCCGATGCATATGATCGGCCTTTACGAGCTTCAGCACAGAACCGGCGCTAATGCCGAAGGCGAGGAAGGCTGCCCATGGAAAGTACGCAAAGTAATTTGCGTCGGGAGCAAGGTACATGCGCGCGACACCGGAGAGTACGTCCGCCGGAAGCATGGCCACCAGAGGCGAAGCACAGGCGATCATCAGGCCGACGACGACTCCTGCATGGACGCGTTGCGGGGTGCGCAGAACGGCAAGTCCGGACATGGTGACAATCGCGAGCGCCATGCAGTTCAGAATGTCTACCTTTAAAAGATCTTGCGCCGGACTATACGGCCAGCCGAACAGGAAGAGCTGAATGCGAAACGCGAACGCCAACACGCCGAGATACGCTGCTCGGCGGAGTGCCGTCATCAGGCGATCCTGACGGCTGGCGAGTTTGCGCTCCATGCTGTGCATCATAAAAGCCAGCGTGACGCCTGTCAGGAAAAGGAAGATGGCGGGAGCAATTCCGCCGATAAATTGCGAGATGACGTAGGGACCGCTTTCCCGTAGCTCAGGGCGGGCGAAGGAATGGAACACGTGCCCCTGCAGCATGATGGTGGCCGCCAAGCCGCGCGTCCAGTCCAGGAACGGCATTCTTACCGTTCGCTTGGTTGTCGTCCGTTGCGCCTCCGGCGCTTCTACGGTTTGCGTTTCCGTCATTATTTTTGGGGGAATTCTCTCTTATATCCTTTCGGCACAACCATCTTGAAAGCTTCCTCCCCCAACTGGGGGTTCACTTTGACATCCTGGTAGGTAAATAAATGATAGTCGCCTGAAGGTTGAACGTACTTTTGTTGCACAGGGTACCCGCCTGCGTCGGCAATCCAAAGTTCCATTGCCTGCAGCTTTTCGCGACGCGGCGTTAACAGAAGCTTGTGAGCCTTTTGGCCGGCAATCGTTTCCTCGCCGCCGTATGTGACTGAATAATTAGATTGCAGTTCCTGCCCGGAAGTACCAAAACCGACAAGAAGAAACTGATCCACCAGCTCGGTTCGCTTGCCGAGGTCGATCTCCTGCACCGTCTTTAATTTAGGGTACATGATCTCGGCTTTTCGACCACGGAACGCGACCACGCGCGCATCGGGCTTTGTGAAGTTGATGAGCACCTGCAAGTCTCGCGTGCCGGCCTTTTTCAGCGCAATCTGACCCACTTCGGTGGACTTGTCGTCGATCACCTTGGTCTAGGTGAGGTGCGTCAGGTTTGCCGTCAACGTCTGAAACTTACCGGAGGACTGGTCGAGGTTGGCCATCACGGCTTCGGTGGTGGCTCCGAAGCTGGCCGTGGATAGCGCGATAAACGAAGCAATTTGCAGCAGACGCATCATTTTCCCCGTTGCGGAGGCCTACTGGCGTATAAACACCATGTATCCTGTGAGCTCTTGCTCGGGGTTTAATATGGGCTCCAGTCGCTCGACCGGGGAGACTTTCCCAAATCGAGAGCGAAGAAGAGCTTCCACCCGAGCCTTACGCTCCGCGTCCGGAACAGATTGAAGCAATCCTGGTTCCACCATGAACGACCGTCCCTTCCCGGACGGCAGTTCCACAATGCTGCTGACTCGTCGTTGATCGCGAAAGAACGTGCGGGGCGTCAGAAAAATGAACGCCAGAATCAACGCCACCATCACGTCGTATTGCCAGCTTGCACGAGGGTAGTCCCAGAGCAGAAATCGTTTCACTCCAGACATTTGCCCGCTGGCCATATGACGTTGATTCTATCACGCGCGTTACGACTCAAACCATTGGCGGCGCGCGGGTTAACTACGCGCCAGCCTTGCGATTCGTTACACTGAACCTTTCATGGAGCGTCACTGGCAATGGGCCACCCTTATCGGGTTGGTGCTGTTTGTCTTCGTGCAGGTAGCCGGGTTCGGCTTTCTGAACTACGACGACGACGGCTACGTCACCGCCAACCCTCCTGTGCTCAAGGGGTTAACCGGCGAATCGCTCGGCTGGGCCTTCACCAGCCTGTCGCGATTCTACTGGCATCCGCTCACCTGGATTTCCCTGATGGCGGACGTTTCGCTGTTCGGTCCGTCGCCTGGCGCCATGCATCTGGTGAATGTCGGTGTTCACCTGGCGACCACACTGCTGCTTTTCTTTTTCCTGCGGCGGCTGACGGGCGAGGTCGGTAGAAGTTTCCTGGTGTCGGCGCTGTTTTCCGTGCATCCGCTTCGCGTGGAGTCAGTTGCCTGGATCGCCGAGCGCAAGGACGTGTTGAGCGCGTTCCTGATTGTCGCGACTCTGCTCGTCTATGAACGCTATGCTCGCCAGCCGTCCCGTCTCGGGTATCTGACGGTGAGCGGCCTGTTCGTGCTGGCATGCATGGCAAAGCCTATGGCGGTCACAGTTCCCATCCTGATGCTCCTGCTGGACCTGTGGCCCTTGAGACGGCGTGCGTTGCTGGAGAAGGCTCCTCTGCTCGGGATTGCTGCCGGATTTGCGGTGATTACCTATGTCGGGGCGCGAGAGATGGGCGCGCTGCAGATGCTGGAGCCGCCTTCGCTCGCGACGCGCCTGCAAAATGCTGTGTGGTCGCTGGGATGGTATCTGCGGCAGACGTTTGTGCCGCTCGGATTGTCCATCGTGTATCCATATCCTCGGTCGTTTCCCGGGGTGTGGTGGATTGTTGTTGTGCTTGCCGGTGCGACGGGGGCAGCCATCTGGCAATGGCGGGCGCGGCCGTGGATTCTGACTGGCTGGCTGTGGTTTGTGGTGGGTGTGGCTCCGACGCTCGGCCTGGTGCAGGCTGGCGTTCAAGCGCGTGCCGATCGCTTTACTTACATTCCTCATGTCGGCCTCTTAATGGCCGTGGTGTGGCTTGCGGCTGAGTTTCTGCCTCGGCGGTTCCATCAGGCCGCTGCCGTTGCAGCGATTCTTGCTCTCGCGGTGCTTGCCAACCGGCAGGTGTCCGCCTGGCGGAATTCCGAGACGGTGTTTGCTCAAGCATTAGCCAACACCTCCGATAACTGGCTGGCGGAGTACAAGTACGGTTTAGCCCTGCTCGAACGGAACGATACGGCCAGCGCTGAGAAGTACATGCGACGCGCGGCCGCGCTCGATCCGTCCGACCCGCACAGCCGTTTTCAATTGGGCCGGCTTGCGGCGGCGGCAGGGCGGCATGAGCAGGCATCGCAATATTTCGCTGAAACAATTCGATTGAAGCCCAACTATGGCGATGCTCATTATTCACTCGGTTCCATGCTGGCGACGCTCAACCAGGTGGATGAGGCAGTGCGGGCGTTTGACCGCGCGCGCGCCGCCGGACTGCTGCCCGAGTGGGAATACCAGGCGCATATCGGGTCCGGTGTGTTGTTGGCGCGCTCGGGGCGGCTCGCCGACGCCGAGCGGCACTTTCGAGCGGCGGTTGCCCTGCAGCCGCAATCGGAAGAAGCCCGGCGCAATTTAGCACTTGCGCAGGAGCAATTACGTCATACAATAAACGGGAAATCCCCGGACCGTTGAATAATTTCGTATGACAAACCCGATTCGCGTCTTTTTGGCAGAAGATAATCCCGCGGATGTTTATCTAATCCAGGAAGCGCTGCGGCGCCATGGCCTGCAATTCCACTTGACCGTGGCAGACGATGGGGAAAAGGCGCTCTCGATTCTCGCCGGAGGCGGTGAGTATGATCTGTTGCTGCTCGATCTGAACATGCCGAAACGAAGCGGAGGCGAGATCCTGGAGATGCTTCGGGGCCTATCCGTTCCAATCGTGATCCTTACGTCCTCGGATTCGCCGTCGGACAGGAAGATGGCAGCGCGCCTCGGTGTGACACACTACATTCAGAAACCGACCGAGTTGGACGACTTTCTTGCGATCGGCGGCATGATTAAGGCGATTTTGGGTCGATAAGCGGCGCTAATCACCTTGCCCGCTTCACCAGAGGCGGCATTTTTCCACCTTCTGCCGCCACAGATGGGAAGAAGTGATGTGGGTTTGCATTCCTGGTGATGAACTCGTCTAATTTGCGGAATGTCTCGCTGCCGAGCGTTAGTTTGAGGTCTTCCAGGGTCCCCGAGATGATCTCGCCGATGCGGCGGTCCATATCCTTCATTCGCGCTGCGAGCACTGCCGCAGCTTGCTCGGAAACGATCGCGTCCATGCGGGCGGCAAAGAGCCAGGGGCGGGTTTCTGATTGTACGGCGTTGATGTTGTTCAGGCACTTGTTGGCCGCATCCCGAAGCCGGACGGCTTCATCGTCAGTGATACCGATTGCTTCCTGAAGCGTGACGGTGCGCAGTCCGACCAGCTCGCCATTGATCGATACAGGACCTGACACCTCGCCCAGCGAGGACACCTGCGAAAAGAAGAGCCGGTACAGTTCATCCCCGACAGGCCTCGGCAAAGTCTGGCCGAGGATCGGGCCAGCCATCGCGGTCGCACAGAGAATATAGCGGAAGAGGCTCATGGATGTTGCTCCCTCGCTCCCAGCAGAATTCTAGCGCACATGCAGAGCCGGCGCGGACGGGGGTGTTAAACTAAGGGCACTTCGTACATGTTGTTAGCCCGCGAATTCGTCGCCTACTTGTCCCGGCGGCTGGTGGAGCGACTGACGCCCCAGCAGATCGAGACATCAGACCCGCAATCTACGGTCGAATTGTTCAATGAAGTGATCACGGAGGAGTTGTCGGCCGAGGATCAGTTGAACGACGAGGTCCGAGACATCCTGGAGCAATACGCCGATTACATGCGGCGTGAGGGTGTGAGCTATCAGGAGATGTTTCGCCGCACCAAGAACACGCTGGTGCAGCAGCGAAAGATCGTGAAAGCCTCAGGGCGCGACACCGGCGACGCCATGAAGCTGTCGCGCGACAAGATCACCGACATCTCGCATAAGCTGGTGACCGCGATCCGCAAGGCTCGCAACATTAGGTTGAAGAAGGACCAGAACGATATCCGGCTGCAGATCGTGGGTTACATCACCGATGTTCTGCAAGTTGAGGATCGTGTGGACCGCGCAGCTCGGGCGAAGGTGAAGACGCAGAAGCGCGAGATCGCGGAAGGCACCGAAGAGTTCGACCTGCTGCAACGCCGCTATTACGCCGAGGAACTGAAGAAGCTCGGCATCGACCTGTCGCGTTGAAGCCCGCCATCGTTATCCTGGGCAGTTTGAATATGGACTTCGTGGTCCGCACGGACCACCTGCCCGTTGCCGGGGAAACGGTTCTTGGACGCGGTTTCCAGATGATTCCAGGAGGCAAGGGCGCGAACCAAGCGTGCGCGGCCGGGCGTTTGTCGAGCGGCGCGCTGGTTCGCATGGTCGGACGCGTCGGGTATGACGTGTTCGCCGACCATCTGAAGGCAAGCCTCGCGGCTGCGGGCGTGGATGTGAGCGCGGTGACCGCCGTTCGCAGCGAGCCCACCGGAGTGGCGTTTATCGGTGTGGATGCCGCCGGCCAGAACTCGATTATTGTTGCTTCCGGGGCAAACGCGGCATTTCCGCCTGTCGATGTGGAAGGATCACGGGATAGCTACCGCAACTGCGCTTTTGCCTTATTTCAACTGGAAACACCGCTCCCGACGGTCGCGGCCGCGCTGCGGCTGGCCAAGCGCCAAGGCGCGAGTACGATCTTGGATCCTGCCCCTGCGCAGCCTCTTCCAGCCGATTTGCTTTCCGACGTGGACATCCTGACACCGAATGAATCGGAGGCGTGTTCGCTGGTGGGGCGATCGGCGGCTCGGATTGGATTGGCGGAAGCGCCTGCACTGGCGCGCTCCGTATTACGGATGGGGCCGAAAGCTGTGATTTTGAAGGTGGGCGAGAACGGGTGTTTGTATGTCGACTCGTCGACCGAGGTTCATGCGCCGGGCTTCCGGGTGGAGGCTCGCGACACGACGGCGGCGGGCGACACCTTCAATGCGGCGCTTGCCGTGGCTTTGACGGAGGGAAGGGAACTTCGCGACGCCCTGCGCTTTGCCAATGCCGCTGCGGCGATTTCCGTGACCCGCATCGGCGCGCAATCTTCGGCGCCTACGCGTGCTGAAGTGGACGCGTTTCTTACGTCGTAGACGACCCAGTCCTTGTTCTCATATGAGGCGGCCGTGTTTGGAAGCTCGTTCTTCGATTGGAAGACTACGTAATCGATACCGAGGTTGCGATAGGCGTTCAGGGCGAGCGGATTCCGGGTGCGGTTCCAGCGCGCGGACCATTCGGTAGCGAACTCATCGAGAAAATTAACCTGGCCGCCACTCTTCCAGTCGACGTAGAGAGCGCGCAGGGCTCGTGCCCGGAAGACACCCGGCTGGAGATTGCGCCCGGCGTCGGCGAACTGGAACAGCGCGTCTTTCGGTGTCGATCGGCGGGCCCACTCACTGAGTTGATTCAACTCCGCTGTGTGCAGGCGTGATTGCGTCTCCACACCGGCAGCGTAGGGTAGAACAAAGAACGGCGCGATTGCGGCCAGCGCGAACTTCGGCGCAGCGGCGGCGGCCGACAGCAACATGGCGAGTCCCGCGACGTACGCAAGCCGCTGCGGCGTGAGCTTCGCGATATCCCATTCAGTTGCCGCCAGGGCGAGAGGGATAGCGAACAAGAGAACGCTTTCCAGGTATCGCCTCTTCGAGCCTGCCTTCGCGGCGGCGATGGAGGCTAGCAGCATCGCGAAGAGCGTTACGAAGAGCAGGTATCGGCCCGGTTGAGATTGGGAAATGACGGCCAGCTTCATGCGTTCGAGCAGCAGGTAGGAGACCGGAACGCTGATCAATCCGACCATGGGGAGCGCCAGTGCTGCCACCGTGAATGGACGCGGCAGTTCCGTGCGAATCCTCCACCACGCACCGAGGCTCGCGAGCCATAGCCCGAGGTAAAGCGGCATCCATTTTGCAGCCCATAGCTCCACCCAGTTGTACGTGGCCCGCATGCGCTGCATCGCTTCAAGCTCGGGAGACAGGCGGCCTAGGATAGAAGGCGCCTCGGTCGCCGCGGGATGAGCCCAAGCGCTGACGATGAGGGCCAACGGCCCCAACGCCAACATCGCCAGCGGACGCCACTCTCGATGTCGGAGCAGCATCGCCGCCAGGACGCAAGCATGAGCAAGCGCTGTTGGCGGGTGAAACGCCAGCGCGACCGCCGCCGACGCAGCGGCAAGCGCCGCGCGTGTGTGCGAGAGTGCGCCAATCGAGAAGAGGATGAAGGGCAGCGAGAAGCCTCGCGGGACGGGCTCGTATTCCACCAGCAGCACCATCGGGCCCATCACCGAGGCGCCCAACGAAAGCACCCCGGCAACAAGCCATGCTCGTACGGGACTTAGGGCCGCGGCGGTGGCGATGAGGAAGAGTCCGAGGACACCGACGGCTCGGTAGACGAACTGTTGGGCGAGCAGCACGTGCTCAAACGACAGTCTCGTGATGCGCCGGAGCAGCAACGCGGCTTCATCGTAGAGAGTGAAGGCGACGTGCGGGCGCACGGCCATGATGTCGCGGGTTAGAACTGTAGGATCCGCGATGTGCTCCAGGATGGGAATGTAGATCTGCGTGTCCGATTGAAGGATTGTGTGGCTGGGAAACACGAAGAAGCTGAGCGCGGTAAGGCCGAGGACGGCCGCGGCGGTCACCCACCAGGCGTTCATTGAGCGGGC
>DASQDN010000630.1:0-4941 GCA_035634155.1 Bryobacteraceae bacterium
CTGAAGCCGCAAAGCGTGGACACGATCTTTATCTGCAATGTGCTTCACCACGTGGAGAAAAGGTCTGCTTATCTCCCCAAGCTGCGTGGCGCCTTGAAACCCGGCGGCCGCATCGTTGTGCTTGAGTTTCACAAGCGCGAGTTGCCCGTGGGCCCGCCGCCATCCATGAAGATCGAGCAATCAGCGCTCATCGCCGAGTTTAGCGAGGCAGGATTCGCCCTGGCTCGCGAGCATACCTTTCTTCCACATCAATACTTCCTCGAGTTCACGGGCAAGTGAGGAAGCTACTCCGCCTGGCACTGCCCGTGATCCTCGCCGAACTCGGCTGGATCTTTATGGGCGTGGTCGACACCATTATGGTGGGGCCGCTCGGCCCTGCAGCCATCGGCGCCGTAAGCGTCGGCCACATCTTTATTGACTTGATCGCCATCGCGGGCATTGGGCTCCTGCTCGGCCTTGACACGCTGGTCTCTCAGTCCTTCGGAGCCGGCGACATGGCGGAGTGCGTTCATTCACTCTGGCAAGGCATATACATCGCAGCGGTGTTCTCACCTATAGCAATGCTGACTGTGTACGCAGCCCCCGCCGCGTTATCTCTGGCCGGAGTGACACCAGTGGTAGCGAATCTCGCTCTGCCGTACGCTTTCAGCCTGCAGTGGAGCCTGCCGCCCCTGCTCTTCTATGCGGCTTTCCGCCGGTACTTGCAAGGCGTATCACTCGTTCGGCCCGTGATGTTTACCCTTATCTCGGCCAACGTCATCAACTACCTAGGTAACGCGTATCTAATCCCCCATTACGGAGTGGAAGGAGCCGGTTGGGCCACGGGCGCATCTCGCGTCTACATGGCGGCGGTGCTCGCGGCCGTTGCGGTGTTGCGGAAGCCCGGGATCTTAACACGCATTTCTCGACCTGACTTCGTGCGCATCGCCGCACTGCTGCGACTCGGTATCCCCGCCGCCGCACAAATCCTGCTTGAAGTCGGAGTTTTCGCCACCGCAACACTGCTGGCCGGGCGACTCGCGCCGGAAGCGCTTGCCGCGCACCACGTACTGCTGAACATCGCGGGAACCACGTTCATGGTCCCGCTCGGACTTAGCTCGGCCGCCGCGGTAAGCGTTGGACACGCGATCGGCGCGGGCAAGTTCGACCAAGCCAAGCGCTCAGGTTGGCTGGCAGTAGTGCTGGGAGGCGGCTTCATGGCAGCCGCCTCTGTTGTCCTGCTCGCCATACCCGATCAACTGATCGGCATTTTCACCACCGACCCGACAGTGTTTGCCACCGCGATCCCGCTGCTTCTGCTTGCGGCCTTGTTTCAGCTCTTTGACGGCGTCCAAGTGGTTACCACCGGAGTTCTGCGCGGCGCGGGCGAGACGCGTATGCCGATGCTGGTGAACCTCATGGGACACTGGCTCGTGGGACTTCCCGCGGGATACACCTTATGCTTTATTCTTGGCTTCGGAATCAGGGGATTGTGGATGGGCCTGTCGATGGGACTCATCCTTGTGGGCTCAGTGCTCCTAGTCGTTTGGGCGCGATTGCGCTTGCCGTTAGCTTCTGCGTCACGCACGCCAGCGGCCAGCTCGTAACTAAGACCGATGCGATCCCCAACCGGGGCAAACCGCCCGTGGTTTTCCTGAATGGCTATCAACGGGAGTGCGAGGGCAGTTCATTCCGAGGCAGTTTCGGATCAGTCGACCAACTCCTCAATGAGGAAGGCCGCGTCACGCTCTTCTTCGACAACTGCGCCTTTCCCAACCATCCGGCGATCGAAACGCTAGGAAACGAGTTCGCCAAATTCCTGCGAGGCCTTCGCTACGAGAACGGCGAGCCGGTCGCGCGTGTGGACGTCGTAGCCCATTCCATGGGTGGACTCATCGTACGCAGCTACCTCGCGGGCAAGCAGACGCAGGAAGGTGTCTTCACCCCGCCGGCCGATACGATGCTTCGTAAGGTTGTCCTCCTCGGCACGTCTCACTTCGGATCGCCAGCCACCAACCTGCTGGCCGGCGGTGGCGGCGATGCCCAATCGGCGCAGCTCGAGCCAGGCAGCCGATTCACCTTCGATCTCGCTACCTGGAATCAAGGTACGGATGATCTGCGCGGTGTCGATACGATCGCAGTTCTGGGGAACGCCGCGAATGGCCTGCTTCTCATGCGCAGCGGCTTCGGTGACGGAGTCACTACGCTGACCAGCGGGTCTCTCGATTTCACCGCCCCGGGCCGCACGCGCGTCGTGCCGTATTGCCACACTGGTGGCATTACCTCGTTTGTGTGCGCCCGCGGAAGCGCACAACTCGCTCAAATGGATTCCCGAACTCATGACAGCTTTCGCATCCTCCTGTCCTTCCTCAACGACACCCCGGAATGGCGGAGCATCGGCACAACTCCGCAAACCGACCCGGTGCTCTCCAAAGGCGGCGGCGTCCTGGTTCGGTACCGCGACGCTGCCGACCGACCTGTCACCATCGAGAGGGCCGTGTCGCCGTTAGTGGAAGTTGCTCTCCTCGACAAATCCCTCGTTTTCGCCGATTACGCGCCCAGCGCCCAGCCTTTGCCCATCAATCTCACTTTGTCCGACAACAGGACGGCGTCGCTAAGCGTCCCGCTCCTGACCGGCGCCACGCGCGCCCTGAACGTAAAATCAGGGCCCTCTGTTAACGCGATATTTCCATCTGCCGCGGCTCTTTTTCCACGCTCGGTCGCTCCGGGATCGCTGATCAGCGTCTATGGCTCGGTCCTGACCACCGCCTCGGGGACAACAGAGGTGCTCGTAGCAGGGCAGCCGAGGCCGCAGTCCTTCGCCAGCGCGGAGCAGATCAATACTCTTGTCCCCGAGGACGCCTCCGGATTGGTGAAAGTGCAAGTGAAGAACTCGGCCGGCGAGCATACCGTGAACCTAATTATCGAGCCGGTAGTGCCGGCGCTATTCGCTCCGGCCTTGAACGCGTTAACCGGCGTGGTCGTGAGCACGCAAGCGCCGTTGCGTCGGGGAGATCACATTGCTTTGTTCGCCACAGGATTAGGGCGCACGGAAACGCGCGGCGGTCTGCAGTGGGCGGCGGTACAGCCGCAGGTATGGTTTGGCGGGCAGGAATGCACAGTGACGTTCGCAGGACGCGCCCCCGGTTTCCCTGGGTTGGATCAAATTAATTGCCAAGTCGCCGCCAACGCCTTGGTGTCCGACGAGTCGCCTGTGTTTGTATACTCGGGCGGCCGCACATCCAATGTGACGACTTTGGCGCTACGTTAGATGCGGCATGGCCACCCGCGTGAAAACCAACGCGCCGGAGTTGTTATCTGCGCTGATTGTGAGAAGCGCTCCTCCCAACATAAATGGAAGCTCGCGATACTACGTTAGGTCCGAAACCACCCGAAGATTTCGCGGATCGACGGTCATTCGGACATTGTCGCCGTTCACATCAATGTAATTGTCCAGACTGTGTTGTTCCAGGGTGGTCAGATCGTCCGCTCTTTCGCCGGAAGCTCGAATAAAGGCGAGAAAATCGGCCAAATCGTGATTGTCCCTCAAGTACTCCTCCAGGCGACGCCACAACTTCGGCCAGATTGGAGGAATCTGGGAAAGCTGGGATTGCGCAACAACGTCGACACCCGCCATCGTAGCGTCTGTCGGCCAGTAGCCTCGATTCGCCGCCCTGGCCTCATCCAGCGCTTGATTCAGTTTCGTCCGTAAAGCGCGAAATAGAGTGTTGTAATAAAGTGGATAAGCGAACCCGTTTCGGACCTGCTGGTAATTCACCGACTCTTCCAGGCGATCGGCGTCTAGGAAGATGCTCGCGCCGTCCTCTTCCGCAGCCTCTCCCGCAAACGCAAACACGATCGGCCGTCCATGGGCATCGCTGCTTCTGGAAAGGACGTAACCGACGGGCGCGGCATTGATCGTCGGCGCTCCGATAAGATCCAGCATGCTATCCCGAGCACCAGTGGAAAGCGGCCGGATCGCATTTTTTTCGATCGCGTCGATTCCCTCGAACCGAAGCTGCACGGTGTTATTGGTCCCGGGCCTGACCAGTCGGCCCTCCAAACGATTCCACAGCGAAGGATCGTCGGCAGCAAAACGAACCGAATCTCCATCGGGAATCCCAACGCCTGGACGGTAGACGCCCTTGATTACAACGAACGGCATGTATGCACCCCTGGAACGCCGAATCACTCAGCGTTCAGAAGATATAGCGCTCTTTGCTGTGAACTCGGGACAATCAATGCTGTAAAGTTGTTGGAGCCCGGACGCAATCCTAAACAATGAAACTCCTAATCCCATCTCTGCTCCTCATTTCCACTGCGCTCGCCCAAATGCCGTCTAT
Source organism: Bryobacteraceae bacterium (assembly GCA_035634155.1). Classification (GTDB taxonomy): domain Bacteria; phylum Acidobacteriota; class Terriglobia; order Bryobacterales; family Bryobacteraceae; genus DASQDN01. The sequence continues at coordinate 4,323 of DASQDN010000630.1, forward strand.
CCCGTGCGTACCACCGCCTGCGCCTCCCGCTGCGAACACGGCGAACCAAGGGCAAAACCGCGGCGCTGGCCCTCGTCGGACTCCTCCGCCACCGCAATCCGCAGCCGACGTCGCCGAGATAGCCAAACTGATGGACCTTCCCACGTGGGGTCAGAACCTGGCCCATGGCGACTACTCCCACGGGCCCGCGTACCCCACAGCGCCCGAACTCGCCAAGCGAGATGGGGTTCCGGAAGGCAAGGTCATCGAGTTCATCATGAACTCAGCGGAAAGCAAGTTCTACCCGGGCGTGAACGGCCCCATTGAACGTCGTGTCTGCGTTTATGTTCCTGCGGGTTACGTTACCGGCGCAGAGCTTCCGGTTATCGTCTCCGCCGACGCTTACGGCATGCGTTACAACCTTCCGACCATCCTCGACAACATGATTCATGACCAGCGCCTGCCGGCCATGGCTGCCGTCATGATCTCGAACGGGGGCCCTGGTCGAAGCATGGAATACGACACCGTCTCGTCGAAGTATGTAGAGTTTGTCGAAGCTGAAGTGCTGCCGCGTGCCGAGAAGGAGGCGAGCGTTAAGTTTTCGAAGGACCCGGATGCTCGCATGACGATGGGTGGCAGT
>DASQDN010000631.1:0-7340 GCA_035634155.1 Bryobacteraceae bacterium
CGCTGTCCCGCAACACCATCTTCACTAACGTGGCTCTCACACCGGATGGCGGCGTCTGGTGGGAAGGCATGACGGACCAGCCGCCCGCCGAATGCCTCGACTGGCAGGGCAACAAGTGGACCCCCGAGATCGCTAAAACTACCGGCGCGAAGGCCGCCCACCCCAATGCCCGCTTCACGGCCCCTGCGTCGCAGTGCCCCACCATTGACCCCGATTGGGAGAACCCGAATGGCGTGCCGATCAGCGCCATTCTGTTCGGCGCCCGCCGGGCCACAAACATCCCGCTTGTCTATCAGGCTTTCAACTGGAGCGCCGGTGTTTACGTCGGCGCCACCATGGGCTCGGAGATGACGGCCGCTGCCGCCGGACCCATCGGCAAGGTGCGCCGCGACCCCATGGCGATGCTGCCCTTCTGCGGCTATCACATGGGGGATTACTTCCGGCACTGGATTAAGATGCAGCGCTCGCTCAGCGTCACCCCGCGCATTTTCCACGTCAACTGGTTTCGCAAGGACACCGAGGGCCGATTCCTCTGGCCAGGCTTCGGTGAGAACATGCGGATCCTGAAGTGGATCGTCGACCGCGTCCGCGGCCGCACGCAAGGCAAGGAAACACCCATCGGCTGGACGCCCTACTATGAGTCCGTCGAATGGGCCGGCCTCGAGTTGCCGCGCGAAACTTTCGAGCAACTCCAGGACGTTGACCGAGCCGCCTGGAAGCGCGAAGTTATCGGCCACGAGGAGCTATTCATCGATCTCCACGACCATTTGCCGCCAGAGATGATCTACGAGCGCGAACTCCTAATCTGCCGCTTGTAACACGACGGTCCTGGACCGAATAGAACCACGAGCCTATATCGCAGAACTGCGGCATTTCGCTATTCTGGTCACCTCCACAAGGTGGTGAATATGCCGCAACCCTCGACTTTACACTATGTAGCTGACCTCGTGATTCGCAGAACGATCGCTGAAGTCGGCTCGACTTCCGATCCTGAGATCACGAAAGCGCTACAAGCGGCCTATCCGTTCGATGAATCGCCGGTGGCTCAGCACATCTGGCGCGAAGCCTTAAAGAAGAACGTCATTCAAACGAAGGTGAGAAGTGGTGCCCGGGGCGGGACTTGAACCCGCACTCCTCTTACGAGAAAGCGGATTTTAAGTCCGCTGCGTCTGCCGATTCCGCCACCCGGGCGCAGCCACTTCCACAGTTTAGCCGATGCAGGCTGTTCTATCGAGCGCGCTCCATTGCAGCGGCCAAGTTTAGGATTTTCAGATCTGCGTTCATCGGGGCGACGATCTGCAGGCCTATCGGTAATCCCTCTGAAGTACCCCACGGCATCGAGATGGCTGGATAGCCGAGAAGGTTGATGCCTCGGACAAAGCGCGTCGTGAGGAGCCGGGTATCTCCTTCCCTGCCTTCGATGCGCATGGTGCCCTGACCGATCAGCGGCGCCGTGGTGGGCGTTGTCGGCGTGAAGAGCACGTCTATGTTGTCAAAGAGCGCGGCCCACAACTGCCGTAAACGCGCGGCGGCCGACAAGGCCCGGATGTACTCGGTGGCCGCCACCTTCGATCCTGCGTCCAGCAGTGCCAACACGTCCGCGCCGAGTTCGTGCCGCGGCTGTACATGTACGTGCAGCGCGGTGGCTGCTTCACACATCAGGATCGTTCGAGCTACAGCGAACAGTCCCTCGGGATCGGGCGTCCGCACGGCCACGAGTTCCGCGCCTTGATCCTGCGCGGTGCGCGCCGCATTCTCTATCGCCTGGACAACGTCCGGATGAACGTGCTCCAGGAAGTAGTTCTCCGGGATCCCGACTCTCACCTTTGCATCCGGGTTGATCGGATACGCGGCGCCGGTCATGCCCTCCATCATCAGCGCGACATCCTCAACGCTGGCGGCGAGCGGACCCATAGTGTCGAGCGACGCTCCCAGCGGGAAGCAGCCTTCCGTGCTGACACTGCCGAAGGTCGGTTTCAAGCCCACGACACCGCAGAAGGATGCCGGGACTCGGATGGAGCCGCCGGTATCGCTTCCGGTAGCAGCGAAAACGATTCCGGCGCCGACAACTGCGCCCGATCCACCGCTGGAACCTCCGGGGATGCGCATGCGATCGTGCGGATTGCGCACCGGCCCGTAATGCGGGTTTGTCGACGTGATGCCATACGCCAGCTCATGCATGTTCAGTTTGCCGAGCGACACAGTTCCAGCTTCATTCAGCTTGTTCACCGTGACGGCGTCGTGCTCGGGCACGAAATCCGCGAACAGCCGAGAGCCGTTGGTAGTTCTAATACCCGCGGTATGGTACAGGTCCTTGTGCGCGATGGGAATTCCGTGAAGCGGACCTCGATCGTGTCCCGCCGCCAGTTCCGCATCGCGTTCCTTGGCGTGCTGCAGCGCCACTTCCGGCAGCAACGTGATGAAGCAGTTCAGGTCGCGATGCGACTCTTCGGCGCGCAGCGCTTCGGTAACCAACTCCACACACGACACCTGGCGCGCGCGTAGCGCGGCCGCTGCCTTCCGGATCGACTGCATCCGTTGATTATCTAACAGCGCGTGCTAACGTCAAATCGATGTCTACGAATGAGCGCAGCCCCGTGCAGGTAAAGCGCGTTGACGAATGCTCCACGATGCACGAGGTTTTCACACACTGCCTGCCTGCGTTCGGCGGCGCCTTTCTTCGCCGCATCTATACGATCCTCGATCGCGCGATCGGGATGGGTTGTCCGTTAACGGTGTCCATCGCAGGACCCGTCACGGTGTCGGGACAGCATCTGGCGTGGCTAATCCCGCTGCTCGAAACCGGGTGGGTCGCCTATATCAGCACGACCGACGCGGTCTGTTATCACGACGGCCACCGAAGCCTGGACGCCCATAAGCATGGGCCGATTCACGAGGTTCCGATCTTCACCGACGACGCGGCGCTGCGGGACGAACGAACCATCCGGGTGACCGACATGGCGTTCGACGAGGACGTACTGCTCGACCAGGATCGCTTCCTGTCCGCGGTGCTTGCGCGACCGGAGTTCCAGAAGCGAATGACCGGCACCGAGCTGCGCTACCTGTTGGGCGCGTATTACGCTGCGCAGGAAAAGCAGAACGGTGTGCCGAGCGGACTGCTTTCGACTTGCCACCGCTTAGGCATCCCGGTGTTTGTGGGCGCGCCCGCCGATGGCAGCGTGTTCCTCAACTCCATGAAGCTTTGGGCGATGCGGCGCGCGGGCATCGGCGCGGAATACGCCTTCGACCTCGACATGCATGCCGAGGTGTTCGAAGCTTGCGCGTATCATCGCTGGGGCTTGTTCGAAAGCCCGGCCAAAGCACTGGCGACGCTGATCCTCGGCGGGGGCGTCCCCAAGAACTACAACCTCCAACCCGAGCCGGCGCTGGGTCAGATTCTCGGCATCCCGGACGTCCGCGGATACCACTTCGACGTGCAGATCGTGACAGCGCCCGTGACGGACGGATCGCTGTCTTCGTGCCCTCCAGCCGAAGCCGTGACTTGGGGCAAGGTGGACAAAGACACTTATCTAAAGACCACCGAAAGCATGCAGGGCGATTATTCGAGCCTGATGCCGTTCATTGTGAAGGCGCTACTCGACAATCGCAGCCGCTATGAGCAGGGCTTGCAGGACGACGACCGCAAGGCCGGATACCTTCGGCCTCGCGAAGGGTACCGTTTGTTCGAACAGCGCGACCAGTTGGTGGATCGCCTGACCGAAGACGTCCGCAATAACAAAGATTGGCTGCTGGACACAGTCAGTTATCCGCTGGCCAAACCATGACCGAAGAAGACCTCCTGTTCCGGGCTTCGGTGCGGGAGTTTTCCCGGGCCGAGATTGCGCCGCATGTGCGCCAGATGGATGCCGAGGCGCATCTGCGGCCGGACCTGCTGGCCAAGCTCTTCGACCTCGGCTTGATGGGCATCGAGGTTCCCGAAGAGTACGGTGGAGCCGGAGGTTCCTTCTTCCAATCCGTGCTGGCGGTGGAAGAGATCGCCGCCGTGGACCCGGCGGTTGCCGTGGTGGTTGACGTCCAGAATACGCTGGTGGTCACTGCGCTCCGCAAGTGGGGGAGCGAGGAGCAGAAGCAGCGCTACCTGCCGCGCCTGGTGAAGGACACGGTGGGCGCGTATGCGTTATCCGAAGCCGGGTCGGGTTCGGATGCATTTGCGCTGCAGACCCGAGCGACCGCGGTTGACGGCGGCTATTCGCTTACGGGCCGCAAGCTGTGGATCACCAATGCCGCCGAAGCCGGCATCTTCCTGGTGTTCGCGAATGCGAACCCCGAGGCTGGGTACAAGGGCATCACCTGCTTCCTGGTTGAGCGCGATGCGCCGGGTTTGGCGATCGGCCACAAGGAAGACAAGCTCGGGATACGAGCTTCGTCTACGTGCGAAGTGATCCTGGACGGCGTTGCCGTGCCGCCTTCGCGGGTGCTGGGGGAAGTGGGCAAGGGCTACAAGGTCGCTATCGAGACCTTGAACGAAGGTCGCATCGGCATCGGCGGCCAGATGCTGGGTTTGGCGCAAGGGGCGTTCGACCACGCCGTCGCGTATGCCCGCCAGCGGAAGCAGTTCGGGAAAGTCATCGCCGAATTCCAAGGCATTCAGTTCCAGGTTGCGGAGATGGCGGTGGACATCGAGGCCGCTCGTCTCCTTGTTTATAACGCCGCCCGTTTGCGCGACGCGGGAAAGCCGTTCATCACCGAAGCGGCGATGGCCAAGTACTTCGCCTCCGAGATGGCCGAGCGCGTAGCATCGCGCGCGGTGGAGATCTTCGGCGGAGCAGGCTTCACAAAGGACTATCCTGTAGAGAAGCTGTACCGCGATGCGAAGATCGGCCGCATCTACGAAGGTACGAACAATATGCAGCGGGTGCTGATTGCCCGCCGCTTTTTGGAGCGGAAAGGCTGAACAGGAAACCGCTCCTCGGGATAACCCGTCTGTAACAAAGAAGGTCCTCCTATGCGCGCACGTGTGTCTATCGTCCTGCTCCTGCTGAGCGCCGTTCTGGGCTCCGCTGCTACCGTCAAATCCGACCCCTCGACGGAGGAGATCGAAAAGATCATCAAAACGTTTGCTGCCAATGAGGCCTCCTTTGCCAAGGCGCGCGAAGTGTATACGTACCGGCAAACGGCCCGCATCCTGGAAGTGGACGACCTGGGGGTGCCGGGCGGCAAGTGGGAAATGGTCTCCGACATCGTGTTCGAGGCCAATGGCCGACGAACCGAGCGGGTGGTGAAGGCGCCTCTGGCCACGCTCCAGAGGATTTCGCTGTCGCCCGAAGACGAGCAGGATTTGCGCAATGTGCTGCCGTTCGTGCTCACCTCGAACGAGATCGACAACTACTTCGTTCGATACCTGGGCCGGCAGAACGCCGACGAGGTGCCCTGCTTCGTGTTTGCCGTGAAGCCGAAGAAGATGGAGCCGGGCCGACGTTACTTCATGGGCCAGATCTGGGTGGACGACCGCGACCTGATGATCGTAAAGACCTATGGCCGCTCGGCGGGCATCATAAAGAAGGGCACGGACCAGGCATTCCCGAAGTTCGAGACATACCGCGAACAGATCGACGGCAAGTACTGGTTCCCGACGTACACGGTTGCAAACAGCCTGCTGCACTTCAACCAGACGGGCGATGTGCGGATCAAGCTGACCGTGAAGTACGAGGACTATAAGCGGTTCAAGGCCGAGTCCGCGATTACTTTCGGCGACGAAGTGACAGCGCCTACACCTGCGCCGACGCCGGCGCCTTCCAAGTAACTTTAGTTCACATGCGTGAGGGCCTGCTCGAAGTCTTCGAGCAGGTCCCTCCAATCCTCCACTCCTACTGAGACCCTTACGATCCCGTCGGTGATTCCGGCCGCCTGCATTTCTTCGGCGGTGAGGCCGGAGTGGGTGGTCGTCTTCGGATGGCAGACGAGCGTTTCCATGCCTCCGAGCGATACTGCGTTCTTGGCGATGCGCAGGTGGCGGAGAAAATCGAAGGCCGCGGACTTGCCGCCTTTCAGGTCGATGGAGAAGAGGCCTCCGGGGAAGTCGCATTGTGCCAGGCGGATGCGGATCTGCTCGGGATCGTCGAAGAGCGTCGGGTAATAGACCCGGGCGATTTTCGGATGGCCGAGGAGCTTCTCGGCGACCCGCTGGGCGTTCTTGCTTTGGCGCGTCATCCGAAGGATGAGGGTCGGGAGGCGGCTGTCTAGCAGCCAGCACTCGTCGGGCGGAAGGATGTTGCCGAAGAGCCCGCGTTTGGCCTTGATCTTTGTAATAACGGCCGGGTCGCGACCGATGGCGATGCCGGCGATCACGTCGCTAAAGCCGGAGAAATACTTCGTGGCCGAATACAGGGCCACATCCGCCCCGATCTCGAGCGGATGCTGGAATGCCGGTCCGAGGAACGTGTTGTCCACCATGACGAGGGGACAGTCCGCGCGGCGGCGACAGGCCTCGACCGCGAGTCGAATATCGGTCATCGTCATGGTCGGGTTGGCCGGCGTTTCTACGAGTACTAAGGCTAAACGCTCGGCTTTCTCAATCGCTTGAGCGAGCGGCTCGGCTAATCCGGCGTGGACGGGAACGCCGCGAATGCCGAACGGTTCCAGGAGATCGTGGATGAGACCTTGGGTACCCCCGTACAAAGGTGTGGTGTATACGATCGTGTCTCCAGGTTTAGCGAATGAGAGGATCGCAGTCATGATGGCGGCCATCCCGGAGTTGAAGACGGCGGCCGCAGTGGCTGCTTTTTCGATCGGCACGACCTGGTCTTCGAATATCTCGGCGTTCGGGTGATTGAAGCGCGAATAGATAAGATCAATCCGCTCACCGGGTTCGGCGGTTTCACGACCGCTTGCGAGGTTGAAGGCGCGCTCGGCGGCTTCAGGAGTTTCGAAAACGTAGGTCGACGTCCGGAAGACAGCCGGGCGGGCGGACCCGACCGACAGGCGCGGGTCGAAGCCTCGTGTGATGATGGCGGTGTTTGGCCGGACGCCGTCGAGGTCCTTCGGATCGGACATATGATTGCCTCCAAGGGAAGTTTATCGCTGGGGTGTTCTAGTACCCGCAATGGGGGTGGCCTAACTCCCTCATAGTACGCCCCCATCTTTGGTTGGTCAGGGAATGCCCACGTCCCACTAAGCACTCCGCCCGATTGGGTGAAAGTATCGACTTTCGTACAATCCGAAGCAGAGATCATCATGGAAAACGCAGCAAAGGTGCAGTATTCCGAGCATGAGGCAGCACACATGCTCGGGGTGTCCGTAGACGAACTTCGAAGCCTGGTCCAGAACCACATTGTGAAAGACGACGAGACTGCAAGCCCCGCTGTCCCGAGCTACCATAA
>DASQDN010000632.1:0-10545 GCA_035634155.1 Bryobacteraceae bacterium
CGAATTAGGACGCGGGTCCTGCTTGGCATTGCGGCCGGGCGAGCCGATGCGGGGGATCTAGCCCCACCTGAACTCGGGGCAAGAGACCGCACGAGGAGCGGAACCCGACCTCAAGCGCTCCTCGTGCGGTCTAGTTCCTGCCACCAATACTTGATCGGTCAAGATCACAATTAAATAGACACGGGCCATCGGTTTCTGTATTATGAGGTTCCAATGAACCCGCGACGCCCGACAACGCTCGCTGATATTGCGCGCGAACTCGGAATCACACCCGCGGCGGTGTCCAAAGCGCTACGCGGCGCGCTCGATATTAGTGCGGAAACCCGCCGCCGAGTTGCCGAAAAAGCCGAGCAAATGAACTATCGGGTGAACCTGACCGCTCGGTCGCTCAGCTCGCGCAGTACCAAGCTGATCGGTGTGGTTGTTCCTACGTTTCTGCACTCCTTCTTCGGCGACGTGCTAACTGCCGCCACCGCCGTCCTCGATACCCGAGGGTTTCAGCCGATCATGACCTGCACGGATGAACGGGCGGAGCAGGAAGCCAAGCAGATCGACATTTTGCTGTCGCGCCAAACCGAGGGACTTCTGGTGGCTACCTGCCAGTCGGACGACCGGTATGGAGTCTTCGCGCGTGCGCGGGATTTGCGGGTACCGGTCATCCTGATGGCGCGCAATCTGAACCCGCCGGTAAATTCTTGGGTTGGCAGCGATAACGTTACCATCGGTTTGGATGCGACGAATCATCTTATCCACACCGGACGTCAGCGCATCGCTCACGTCTACGGCCCGGTGAACTCCAGCGCGCTTTTACGTATTGAAGGATACAAACAGGCGCTTCGCAATGCGAACATGCGGGTTCGCGAGGAGTACATCCTGGGTGGTAACGAGACCGACGTTGTGGCCGAACGCTGCATGCAGGATTTGCTGCGACTGTCCAATCCGCCCGACGCGGTCTTTTGCTACAACGATGCCATGGCGGCCGCATGTATGCGTGTGGCAATGGGTCGAGGGATCAACGTGCCGGACGACGTCGCGTTCGTGGGAGTGGGTAATACGCGGTTCTCTGATGTCTTCTGGTCGCCGCTGACTACCATTGATCAGCGAGCGGCGCGCATCGGCGAGATCGCCGCAACCAATCTCCTGAAAGCGATCGACAACGAAGCGGAAACGGGCACAGTTTACGTTAAAGGCGACCTAATCGTTCGAGAGTCCTGCGGTTCACGCCAAGCCGCGCCGCAAGCCGCGCACTAGATACCATGGGGGATGGCAAAGCCGGACCGCTACCTGATCGAGGCGGCTGCTCGAGTTCTCGACGTACTGGAACTGTTCGACCAGCGCGACGAAGTTCGTCTCTCCGATGTGATCGCGCAACTAGGCCTTGTCAAGAGCACTGCGTTCCGTTTGCTGTACACACTCGAAGCCAAAGGCCTCATCGAGCGCACGCCGAACGGCCGCACGTTTCGCAAACGAATGCGGTACCGAATCGGCATGCTCTCAGTAAGCAAGTCCATTGCGTTTGTCTCCGACGTGGAAGCGGGTATTCAGGCCGAGGCCTCGCGTGCCGGCCTGGATGTTGCGATTCGCCACCACGAGTTTGAGTCTTCTCGCGTCATCGAGCAGACCGAGGCGTTGCTGGGGCAGGGCATTTCGCTTCTGCTCTGCTACAACCCCGACGAGCATCTGTCCCACATCCTCGCCGATCGATGTGCGGCGCAAAACGTTCCGGTGGTCGCCATTACCTTTCCGGCGCCGGGCGCACGGTTGTTCGGCATCAACAACTACAGAGCGGGAATTGCGGGAGGGGAAGGTCTCGGGGAGCAGGTTGCGCGACGCTGGTCGGGTCAGTTGGACCGAGTTGTAGTCCTGGACATTCCTGGTAACAGCCCGTCGCAACGCGCGCGCAATACCGGAATGGTCGAAGGACTGCGGCGGAACGTGCGGATTGCCGACTCGAAGATTCTCCACGTGCACATCGAACGAGGCGGCGAAGGTCCGGCAGCGAACATGCGCGCGGTGCTTGCGCAATTACCGAATGACCGCCGAATCGCGGTCCTTTGTTATAACGATCTCAACGCGCTGGGCGCCTTGCGCGCGTTCGAAGAAGCCGGGCGCAGCGACCATGGGGCGATTCTGAGTCAGGGCGGAGTGGAACCCATCCGAGCCGTTCTCCGAAAGTCCCGCAGCCCGATCTGGAGCGCGGTCGCACATTTTCCGGAGCGATTTGGGGAAAGACTTATCCCTCACCTTGTCCGACTCCTTCGCGGCGAATCCGTGCCCACGACCATCTACACCGAGCATGTGCTGCTTACGCGGGCCAATATCGATCGATATTATCCGGCGGTAACACGCGCCGCCACCGCCGCAGGAACCACGCCGTGAGCTTCTATAAAACCAGCGCTCGCACCAGAGTCGGCGCATCCTTCTGCACTCGAACGGTGTTCCGTAGAGGCCGACCGTAGCCTTCGAATGCGACCTCCATTACGTCACCCTCCTCCAGCGCGAGTTCGCCGAAGCTGAAGGCTCCGGCGCCGAAGAAATGAACATGCGCGTCGCCGGCCTGGCGATGGGCCGAGTACTTAAAATGGTGGTGCTCCATGTTCGCCAGCGAATGGCACATGTGGGACTCGCCTGTCGCGAGTTCTTTCGTCCAGATCGTCTCGCCGCCGCGCTCAATGCGTGCCGTCCCGCGCACATCCTCGAACGGGCCGTCCACAACGAGTTCGGGCCCGATGGCGCACTGCCGTAATTTCGACGGCGCGAGATACAGGTAGTTCTTCCGCTCCATCACGTGGTCAGAAAACTCGTTGCCCGCTGCGAACCCGATTCGCCGCGGGACATTCGACCAATCGATGACATAGCAGCCGGCTAGCTCGGATTCCTCGCCTCCATCGTCGCCGTACCAGGGAATGTCGAGCGCCTGGTTGTGACCGCGGAGAATATACCCGTTGCCCTTGTAGAACCACTCCGGCTGAGTGCCGATGCCGTCTCCTTTCGGCCTTCCCCCTTCCACGCCCCACTCGTACATCCGCATGGAATCGGTCACCGTCTGCACTCCCGTGTGCATCGAGTTGCGCTGCTGTGCGCTTTTGCGATGCGTCAGGCCGGTCCCGCTCACCAGGCACCGTGAGCGTTCATCCGGATGGTCGAACGCGGGGAGAAACGTCAACTCATCTGTATACCCGATCGACTCCGCCGAAAGGTGCTTCTCCACGGCCTCCGTCATTGAGCGGCCGTTTTCGATCGCCCAGACCGCCAGCCGGTAAACGGAATCGAAGCCTTCCATCGGGATCAGGCGGTCGCCGTCTACCATCGCCGCGCGGCGACCGAGGTCATCGCCAAGGTACTGAACAAGTCTCATCGTTGCAGTTCATTGTAAACGCGAACGGGTACACTGAAAGGATATGCGTCATCAGAAGCTGCTTGCTGTTGCGATGGTATGGCTCGGGGTCTCTGCCGCCGTTGCCCAGCAAACACCGGCGCGGCCCAAGGCCGCTCCGCCGAAAGCGTCCACGGCCACCCCGTTCGACAAGGCTGCGCTCGAGGATTATGTCCGGCACCTGTTCGTGTGGGGATCGCAGATCCAGGTTACTGTGCACGATCCGAAGCCGTCCGAGGAACTACCAGGGTTCCGGGAAGTCGTCGTATCGGCGCGTGCCGGACAGGCGTCGCAGGAAGACACTTTCTACGTGTCGCAGGATGGGAGGAGAATTTTTCGCGGCACGGTGTACGACCTGAGCAAGAGTCCTTTCGCAGCGGACGCCGCCAAGCTAAAGACTGAGCAGGACGCGAGCTTTGGCCCTCCGAACGCTCCTGTGGAACTCGTGGTGTTCAGCGACTTTCAATGCGGCTACTGCAAGGAAGAAGCCACCATCCTGCGCAAGAATGTCGCATCCACCTTCCCCGACACCGTTCGCGTTACGTTCAAGGACTTTCCGCTGGAGCCCATTCATCCTTGGGCGAAGCCCGCTTCCATAGCCGGCCGCTGTGTGCTGCGGCAGAAGGCGAACCTGTTCTGGGAATATCACGATTGGATCTTCGAGAACCAGGGCGTCATCACGACTGAAAACCTTAAGGACAAGTTCTTCGAATGGTCCAAAGGCAAAGCCTTGGAGCCGATCCAGCTTGCCGCGTGCTACGACAACAAAGCCACCGAAACAGAGGTCGCTCGCAATCAGGCGGAGGGTCGTGCGCTCGCAATAAACTCCACACCCACGATGTTCGTGAACGCTCGCCGGCTGGTGGGCGGTGTGCCGTGGCAGCAGTTGAAGGCCATCATCGATCACGAGATTGAGTACAAGAAGGCGCATCCTTCGGCCGACAAGTGTTGCGAAGTGACCCTGCCAACGCCGCTCAACAAGTAACCTCCATGGCCTTGCGTTGTGTGGCGGCACTATTGCTCGCGTGCCTTGTGTCCGGGGCCGCTCATGTGGGCGATCCCATGGACGCGCGCCGCTACATCGAAGACGTAAAGCGTCTTGCGTCGAAGGAATTCAAAGGCCGCGCTTCCGGATCACCTGAACTGGACAAGGCGGCGCGCTTCTTAGCGAAGGAGTTCGAGAAGGCGGGCCTGCGGAAACTGAACGGGTCGTTTCTGCAGCCGTTTCCGGTATCGGAGAAATCGACTTTAGGCGCCGCAAACACGTTCAGCTATGCCTTGTCAGGTGCAAGAACAGACCTGAAAGGAGCGCAAGAATTCAGCCCGCTAAGCTTCTCCGCAAGCGGATCGGCGCGCGGATCTGTCGCGTTCGCGGGCTACGGGATTTCGGCGCCCGAGTGCCGATATGACGATTACGCCGGGCTGGACGTGCGCGGCAAGATCGTTGTCCTGCTCCGCCACGAGCCGCAGGAGTTCGATTCAGAGAGCGTTTTCGAGGGTCGCGTTTACAGCGAACATTCGCAGCTTTTCAGCAAAGCCCTCAATGCGCGCGCCCATGGAGCGATTGCGGTGGTCTATGTGAACGACACCGCGAGCCATGGATCAGACACGATGGAGCCCTTTCTCAGCCTGCCAGGACCGTCCGATCCGGGAATCCCGTTCGTACAGGTCGCCAGCGCGCACGTCGTGAAATGGTTCACCGCCGGCGGTCGGGACTTCAAAGCCGTCCAGGAAGAAATTGACCGCACCCTCATCCCGCAGTCATTCGTGTTTCCCGAAACGCTGCAAGTGAGCCTGGAGGCGGACGTCCGGCACGCGACACGCAACGTATCCAATGTAGTCGGGTACTTGCCGGGAACTACAGATGAATACGTGATCGTGGGCGCGCATTACGATCACCTCGGCCTGGGTGAGCAGTATTCGCTTGCTCCGGAGAAAGCTGGTTCGGTCCATCCTGGCGCTGATGACAACGCTTCGGGAGTGGCTGGAGTGCTCGGATTAGCGCGCTACTTTGCCGTTCGGCAAAGGCCGACGCGCGGGATCGTTTTCATCGCGTTTGCAGGCGAAGAACTCGGATTGCTCGGCTCCGTGCATTACGCGAACCATCCATTGCTGCCGGTGCACAATGCGCGACTGATGATTAACATGGACATGATCGGCCGCATCCGCGACCGAAAGGTCATGGTCGGCGGCGCCCCTCCCGGCTCGGACTTGCGCGACTTGCTGGACACGCTCGCAGTCAAGTACAAGCTGGATCTGGATCTGTCGGACACATCTGTCTATGGATCGAGCGATCACACGTCGTTCAAAGCCAAGCGCATCCAGACTTTGTTCTTCTTCTCGGGCCTGCACGGCGATTATCACCGGCCCACCGACACCTGGGACAAGATCGACGCGCCTGCCACTGTGGAACTGCTGCACTTGATCGCAGACCTGTTGTCGTCTGTGACGACGCTTGTGAGTAAGCCTCAGTTCGCCGCGGGCGAAAGCTACCACATGCGCATCTTGCGCATGACCGCGAGCGTCAGCGCCGAACATAGCGCGATAATGCCGATAACGATTCCGAACGAATGCGGCGCATTGGCAAATGGCAGGTGCTGCAGGTTCATCCCATATATTCCGGTGATGACCAGCGCCGGTGTCGCTACCGTACCGAACACCGTCAGTAGCTTCATGGCCTGATTGGTTCGATTCGCTACGCTGCTTAGATACAGCTCCGTGGCTCCGTTCAGCAGATCACGGTGGACTTCGATCAAGTCCAGGTCGCGGATCAGGTGGTCATAAACGTCGCGCAGAAAGGGCGACATGTCCTTGTGCACGAGTTCGAAATCGCTGCGGAGCAGATGGCCCACCACATCGCGCGTATTGGCTACGACTCGCCGCAACTGCACTAACACGCGCTTGAGGTCGAAGATCTCCTCCAGCATGTCCGGTCCGGGATCCGTAAGGGCGAGGTCTTCCATTTCGTCGATTCGCTCACTGACGCGATCGATGATCGGCTGGTAAGAGTCGACGATGGCATCGAGCACGCGGTAGAAGAGTTGATCCGCGCGTGCTTTTCCCTCCGCCCTACGCGCGTATTCGAGGGCTCGAGTGGACGATGGACACTGTTCTTCGTCCACGGTGATCAGCCAGTTGTCGCCGATGAAGAAATCGAAATCTGCAATCCGAAGGCAGTACTCTTCGTCCATCTCGACCGGTTTCAGGACGATAAACAAATAACCGTTCTGCGCCTCCACTTTGGCCGCCTGCCTCCGATTGCGGCAGTCCTCCACGTGGAGTTGATGAAGGTTGTGCGTCGCTGCCAGTGAATCCAGCAAAGGATCCTTTGGGTCGCGAATGTCGTGCCATTTCATAGAATCAACATGCAATCGCCGTAAGAGAAGAACCTATAGGCTTCCCGTACGGCGTGGCGGTACGCCTTCAGCGTCAGATGGTAACCGGCGAAGGCGCTCACCAGCATTAAAAGGCTGGATTGCGGCAGATGGAAATTAGTTACCATCGCATCCACGGCTTTGAATGCATGGCCAGGTTTTATGAAGATGTCAGTATCGCCCGCCAGCATCCCACGCGCGTACACTGTTTCCAACGTTCGCACACTTGTGGTCCCGACTGCGATTCTTCGGCGCGCTTGCCGGATGCGGCAGATGGAATCGTCCGCAACACTGTAGCGCTCGCAGTGCAGCCGAACCTCGTCAAGGTTCTCCACGTGCAACGGCGCGAACGTGCCTAAACCCACGTGCAGGGTTACGCGTGCCAACTCGGCGCCACGCTGCTGACAGGCACCCAAAATTTCGGGTGTGAAATGCAATCCGGCGGTTGGCGCCGCCACCGATCCTGTGGCAGCGGCATACACCGTCTGGTATCTTGCGCGATCGTCCGCGCGGTCTTCACGCCGGATGTAAGGAGGCAGCGGCACGTGCCCCATACGATCCACTTGTTCCAGCAGCGGCGCGCCGCCTATGGGGAAGCGAATGGTGCGTTCGCCATGTTCTCCCCGGTCCAGCACATCGGCGTACAGGTCTTCAGAGAATTTCAGCCGCTCGCCGACCGCCACTTTGCGCCCGGGCCTCACTAGCGCTAGCCAGCACGCGCCATCGTCCGACAGCGGCCTGATGAGAAAGACTTCGATTCGCGCGGGACCAGCCGACCGCGTCGCAAACAACCGCGAGGCGAATACGCGCGAGTCGTTGACTACCAGGCAGTCGCCGGGACCGACGAACGACGGAAGATCCCGAAAGACGCGATCTTCCCACGTGCCTTCTTTGCGGTGCAGCACCAGCATGCGAGAGGCTGCCCGATCCGCGAGTGGCTCCTGTGCGATCAGTTCCGGAGGAAGTTCGAAATCGAAGTCGGCCACTCGCACCGACCGTTAGAATAACAGTGGTGCCCCGCATTCTCGCGATCGAATCTTCTTGCGACGAGACCGCCGCGGCGGTGGTCGAGGATGGTGAGCGAGTGCTATCGAGCGTTGTCGCCTCCCAAATGGAGACTCACGGAAAGTACGGGGGCGTGGTGCCTGAACTTGCCTCGCGGGAACACATGCGAGCGATCGTTCCCGTAGTTCGGCGAGCGATCGGAACGGCAGGTCTTTCCTTGTCGGCTATGGACGCGATCGCGGTAACGGAGGGCCCCGGACTCGTAGGATCGCTCCTGGTCGGGATCACGTATGCCAAGGCGCTGGCTTACGCCGTGCAAAAGCCGCTTGTGGCAGTGAACCACGTTGAGGGTCACATCCACGCGGTAATCATGGAGGCGCGCCAAAGCGGCGAGCCAGTTGAGTTCCCCATCGTGGCGCTTGTGGCAAGCGGAGGTCACACGCACTTGTTCGAAGTGCTCGAAGGATATCGCTACCGGCTCCTGGGCAAGACACGTGACGACGCGGCTGGTGAGGCGTTCGACAAGGTTGCCAAACTGCTTGGCTTCGGATATCCGGGCGGGCCCGTGCTCGACAAGCTGGCGCCTTTCGGCGACCCGACCAAAGTTCGATTCACGCTTGCAAAGATGAAGGGCAATTCTTCTGATTTCAGCTTCAGTGGATTGAAGACGGCGGTGCTGCGATGGTTCGAAGCGCACGACCTGGCCAGCGAGGTAGAGCAGCGGCGGGAACTCTTGCGCAGCACTCACATTCCTTCCGTGGAGCAGTGGCTAGCAGTCACTTCCAAACCAACGCTTGACGTGATTGCCTCTTTTCAATACACGGTGATTGAGGAACTCCTCCGCCGAGTCCGGACCTGCACGGAAGAGACTGGGGCACGTACCGTGATTGTGTCTGGAGGTGTAGCATGTAACGCCGGCCTTCGCGAGGCAAGCACGCGTGAACGACTGGGAGCGCGAATCCTTTTCCCGACTCCGAGCCTTTCAACTGACAATGCTGCGATGATTGCCGCTGCCGCTTTTCGCAGGTTTGAGGCGGGCGAGTACGCCTCGCTTACTTTGGCGGCCAAGGCAAACCTGCCACTAGTGTGATGTGACCTACCTCGGGTAGGGATGCCCGCGAAGGGTAGTGAAGGCGCGGTAAATCTGCTCAGCGAGCATGGCGCGCGCCAACTCGTGGGGAAAGGTCATCGGCGATAGGGAGAGTAGGAGATCAGCGCGAGGACGCCACTCGGGCGGCAGGCCATCGTGACCGCCGATCACGAACACCTGGTCGCGCCCTTCCATTTCACCCTTCGCAATCAGGTCGATAAACTGCGCCGAACTAAGGAGCTTCCCGGCGGGATCCAGCAGTACCTTGTGGGCGGCCGCATGCTTCGTCCAAAGGTCGAATCGCTCCGGGTGAATTTCCCGCATCTCGCACGCCGCATAGCGGGAGCTGCGCTTGAGGAACTCGGCTGCGATCGCATTCGCCGCGGCATCCCGAGCCTTGCCGATGTAGTACACCCAGAGCTTCATCGATAGGTCAACGATACGTCAGGTCAACGGTATGTCACGAGCCGGCGATCGTCCAAATGCGGGATCGAGTTGAAGGAATGCATGGAATAGCGGTCGCCGGAAAACAGGAACTCGGAAAAGGAACAGTTCCGCGATAGCCAAAGCAGTTCGATTGCGACCAGTGGTGGCAGATTCATTACGTCAGCCACAGTGGCAGATATCGGACCCCCGGAGGTTATTGCCACGACATTTTTGCCGGATCCGGCTTCGAGACGAATCTGTTCGACACCCGCTCTTACACGAGCTTTGAATTGTGTCCAGCTTTCCACTTCGGGCATGTCGTACTCGCCGCTGCACCAACACCGCGAGACTGCCTCGAACAGTTTCTGGAGCTTTCGGCCGCCTTCAGGCGATTGTTGATTCGCTCGGAAATCGTCGTGCATGGCGCGAATTGCAGGATCAGACTCGACAAGCCTGGGAACCATCAACTGCATCACCCGGAAAGCGTCAAATTCGTCGATTTCGGCTACAACTCGCATTTCCGTGCCGGCGGGTAGGGCTATCTCGGCGGTCTTTCGGTGCCGTTTGGCGGGGCCGTGATAGCACAGGTCGAAGTGGATGCCGTGGCGCACCCAGAACTCTCCAAGCTTGCGCGCCTGCTCCTCACCTAGCGCGGAAAGCCGGTCGTAATCCTCTGCCATATAGGACGCTTGGCCATGGCGGACCAATGTCAAAACGCTCATGTAACACCAGCATACGGGCGCAAGCTACGGCATTCACTGGATGGCACGACTTAACTGTGTGGTATAGAATGACGCCCAAGTAGTCAAAAGAGGGATTGGGTGTCCAGTACTTACAGCATCAGTGTCTTTTTTCCGGCCTATAACGACGCTCCCTCAATAGGGAAGCTGGTCGCGGGCGCGTTCGAGCTGCTGCCCGGCCTAACCGATGATTTCGAAGTAATTGTCATCAATGACGGAAGTCGGGACGGTACCGCTGTGGTTCTGGCAGCGCTAGAACGTCAATACGGACCTCGTTTGCGCGTGGTCACACACCCGGAGAATTTCGGCTATGGCCGCGCTCTTCGTAGCGGCTTCGAAGCGGCCGCGAAGGATCTGGTGTTTTATACCGATGGCGACGGTCAGTACGATGTAAACGAACTGCCTGCACTGTTGGAGCGAATCCGCTCGGATGTGGGACTTGTCAACGGCTTCAAGCTTCAGCGAAACGACCCTAAGCACCGCATCTGGATCGGCAATACCTACAACGCGTTCGCGCGATTCCTTTTTCGCGTG
>DASQDN010000633.1:0-5016 GCA_035634155.1 Bryobacteraceae bacterium
CTACACGCTCGACGAAGCCGTTCAGCTCGCCCAGAAGATCAAATTCACTAAATTTGACGAGACCCTCGAGGTGCATATGCGCCTGGGTGTCGATCCGAAGCATGCCGACCAGATGGTTCGCGGCACCATCGTGCTGCCCAACGGTCTCGGCCGATCCAAGAAGGTGCTGGTCATCGCGGGCGGACCGGACAAGATCAAAGAGGCCTTGGACAACGGCGCGGATTATGCCGGCGGCGAAGAGATGGTGACCAGGATCATGTCGGAAGGCTGGATCGATTACGATGCTGTGATCGCCACTCCGGACATGATGCGTTCTGTGGGTCGGCTTGGTAAAGTTCTCGGACCTCGCGGTTTGATGCCCAACCCGAAGACCGGCACAGTCACTGTGGACGTGGTGAAGGCCATTCAGGAAACCAAGGCTGGTAAAGTCGAGTTCCGTGTCGATAAGACTGGGGTTATTCACGCGCCTCTCGGTAAGGTCAGCTTCGAGACCGGCAAGCTTATTGAAAATGCCAATACGCTCATCGGCGCGGTCCTTAGGGCTAAGCCTGCGGCGGCCAAAGGCAAATACGTGAAAACTGTGACCCTGTGCTCCACCATGGGTCCCGGGATTCCGCTGGACGTGGCGACGTTCAACGCGAAGCCAGTAGCATAATCGAGCGCGGAGAGCATACAGACATGAAGAGCAGGAACGAAAAAGCAGAAGATCTGGAAGCTTTGCGCAAGGAGCTCGAACAGAGCCCCGCAATCTTCGTCACTGGCTACGAAAAGATGACCGTGCAGCAGGACTACGAACTGCGAAAGACGGTTCGCGGCGCCGGCGGGAGCTACAAGGTCATCAAGAACAACATCGCGGAGAAGGCCTCGGAAGGGCTGCAGTCGAACGAACTTTTCGGCAGTTTGAAAGGCATGACCTCGATCGCCTGGACAACGGCCGATCCGGTCGCTCTCGCAAAGGCGCTCACCACATACGCGAAGACGAACCCGGCGTTCACGTTCAAGGCGGGCTTTGTAGAAGGCCGCGCGGTGGAAGTGAAGAATATTCAGGAATTGGCGAGCATGCCTTCCAAGGAAGAGCTGATTGCCAAGGTGATGTTCCTGATCAACTCCTCGGCGCAGCGGCTCGCGGTTTCTCTTTCGGGTGTAGCGCGCAACCTTGCTGTGGTCATCAACGAGGCCGCTAAAGAAGGCAAGTTCAAGGAAAGCTAATCAGGGTTTGGTTGCGGCGTGGGCGGGGTTCGGTTCGAACCCTGATGCCATCCGCGGATGGTTAAAAAGTCAGGAAGCGCTCGCGCGCGACCATAAATTTCCACGAAGGTAAGGGAGTTTAAAGAAAATGGCGGATGTAAACGGGATCCTCGATCAGATCAAGGGCCTTACGCTCCTTGAAGCGTCGCAGTTGGTGAAGGGCATCGAAGAAGCGTTCGGCGTTTCGGCGGCGGCGGCAGCGGTCGCGGCAGCTCCGGCGGCCGGTGGCGCGGCGGCAGCGGCCGCTCCGGCCGAAGAGAAGACCGAGTTCACGGTCGTGCTCACGGCTGCCGGCGCCAACAAGATCAACGTCATCAAGGCGGTTCGCGAAGTGACCAGCCTCGGCTTGAAGGAAGCCAAGGATCTGGTGGACGGCGCGCCCAAGCCGATTAAGGAAGGCGTGACCAAGGACGAAGCCGAGTCGATCAAGAAGAAGTTCGTCGACGCGGGCGCGACCGTGGAAGTAAAGTAGTTTCTTCAACTTAGCTAAGCGGAGCCATCCGAATTGGCTTCGTTTCGCAACGGGTAGCAGCACGATAGCGGCCCGCCTCCCGGTCACTTAGGACTAGGAGGCGGGCTGGCGTGTTTCGGGGCCACTGCATCCCCCCTTTGACGGGGTTTGATGTGTGTGTTACATTGTGGTATAGCCGGAGACGTCTCGGATCAATCTGCCCGTGAGTTTCAATACCCGCTTCAACGTGTGCGGTTTCCTCGAGGCTGCGCACCGGTTAGCCCTGCGCCTTTTTCGCACGGGCGACGTGTATCTACAGTTCCAATCGATCTTCCAGCGCAATCAGTCAGTGAGTCTAGTTTCTTTTTGCAGTGCCGAAGCGGCGAGTTCGGCATTGTTTTCGCGCACCGCCTCTTTTTGCGCGGTCGCAACCGGCAGAGCCTAAGGCTCTGATCCGGCGTTTGTCATTCAGGAGTGGATAAAATGCAGAGTCAGCCCAACGGCGCCACCCGCGAACGAGTCGACTTTTCCAAAATCAAAGCATCGATCCCGATCCCGAACCTGATCGAGGTTCAGAAGAAGTCGTATGAGCGTTTTCTCCAGATGGAGCTTCTTCCGGACGAGCGCGATGACATTGGTTTGCAGAGCGTGTTCAAGTCGGTATTTCCGATATCGGATTTCCGCGGCTTGAGCGAGCTCGCCTTTGTCGACTATTCGATCGGCAACTGGGAATGTAAGTGCGGCAGCCTTAAAGGCCTGAATCACCTTCGGACGGTTTGTAAAAATCCGCATTGCGGCTCCACGATCCGCACGGACCCGTTTCATCCGGGCGACGTCCTATGTGAGAAGTGCGGCACCTTTAACCGGAACATAGTCACTTTCTGCAACCGCTGCGGCGACCCTGTGGGTCTGCAGCTCAAGTACGACGTCCCTGAGTGCGAAGAGCGCGGCATGACCTATGCGGCTCCGCTCAAGGTCACCATCCGTCTTACCGTTTACGACAAAGATCCCGAAAGCGGCAACAAGAGCATTCGCGACATCAAGGAACAGGAAGTGTTCTTCGGTGAAATCCCGCTGATGACCGAGAACGGCACGTTCATCATCAACGGCACCGAACGCGTGATTGTCAGCCAGTTACACCGTTCGCCCGGCGTGTTCTTCGAGCGCATCGCGGCGCAGGGCTATTACCTGGGCAAGATCATTCCGTATCGCGGCTCCTGGGTGGAGTTCGAGTACGATAACAAGAACCTGCTGCACGTGCGCATCGATCGCAAGCGCAAGTTCTACGGCACCGTGTTCCTTCGCGCGTTGGGTTTGAAGACGGACTCGGACATTCTCCGCGCCTTCTACAACATCAACAATATCCGCATCGCCGACGGCAAGCTGTTCTGGAAAGTGAACCAGGGCGGCATGGCGGCGCAGAAGCTTTCCTACGCGGTCAACAACGCGAAAGGCGAGCAGGTGGTGCCCCAGGGCAAGAAGATCACCAACTCGGTATTCCGTGAAATGACCAAGCAGGGCATCACGGAAGTGGAGATCGCTCCCAACGACGTAGTGGGCGCCTTCGTTGCCACGGACGTGGTCGACATGTCGACCGGCGAGGTGCTGATCGAAGCCAATCACGAGCTCACCGAGACCGGCTTCCAGAAGTTAATGGAAGCGGGCATCGAAAGCGTCGAAGTATTCTTCCCCGAGCGCGACGAAGTAGGCAACGTCATCAGCGTCACCCTTCGTAAGGATCCCGTGAAGTCGCAAAGCGACGCCCTGCTCGAAATCTACCGCAAGCTGCGCCCCGGCGATCCGCCTACCGTGGACACGGCTACCCAGTTGTTCAACGGCATGTTCTTCGACGAGCGGAAGTACGACTTCTCGCGCGTCGGCCGCATGAAGTTCAACATCAAGGTTCACGACAACGCCGAGTATGAGCCGGCGGGTTGGCGTGAAAAGGATCCCCGGAACAAGGACAAGTCTGCGCTCGACCGCCGCATCCTGGACCAGGACGATTTCGCCATCACGATTAAGTACCTGTTGAAGCTGCGGCGCGGCATCGGCGCGGTGGACGACATCGATCACTTGGGCAACCGCCGCGTCCGCGCGGTGGGCGAACTGCTCGAGAACCAATTCCGCATCGGTCTTGTGCGCATGGAACGCGCGATCAAGGAAAAAATGAGCGTTTACCAGGAAATGTCGACGGCTATGCCGCATGACCTGGTGAATGCGAAGCCCGTGATGGCAGCGATCCGCGAGTTCTTCGGATCGAGTCAGTTGTCGCAGTTCATGGATCAGACGAACCCGCTGTCGGAGATCACCCATAAACGGCGCCTGTCGGCTCTTGGACCGGGCGGTCTTTCGCGCGAGCGCGCCGGATTCGAAGTCCGCGACGTTCACCCCACTCACTACGGCCGTATCTGCCCGATCGAAACGCCGGAAGGTCCGAATATCGGTCTGATTTCGTCGCTTTCCTGCTTTGCTCGCATCAACGACTACGGCTTCATTGAAAGTCCGTATCGTCGCGTGCTCTCCGGCAAAGTCGTTGACGAAGTGAAGATCCTGAACCCGGGCGATACGGACTTCAAGGTCGGCCAAGTCATGCTGCAGCAGGAAGCCGAGGCAGCGAACGGGAAGCTCGGCGCCGGCAAGCAGCTTGCTGAGCTCGAAGCCCACTCGGATTACCTGTCGGCCTGGGAAGAAGACAAGTACATCGTCGCGCAGGCCAACGTTGGCCTCGATGAGGAAGGCAACATCGTCAATGAACTCGTAAACGCGCGGCAGGCGGGCAACTTCGTGCTCAAGCATCGCGACGAGATCGAGTACATGGACGTGAGCCCGAAACAGCTCGTGTCCGTGGCGGCGAGCCTGATTCCCTTCCTCGAAAACGACGACGCCAATCGCGCGTTGATGGGTTCGAACATGCAACGCCAGGCGGTCCCGCTGCTCCGTGCTGACGCTCCATACGTGGGTACTGGCATGGAGCGCGTGACTGCTCGCGATTCCGGCGCGGTCGTGATCTGCAAACGCTCCGGCGTGGTGGATTCGGTCGATTCCGAGCGCATCATTGTGCGCGTGGAAGGCGGCGCCGCGCACGAAGGTCAGATGTCGCGCGAAGTCGGCGCGGACATCTACCAGATGACCAAGTTCAAGCGATCCAACCAGAACACCTGTATCACGCAGAAGCCGATCGTGAAGGTCGGTCAACGCGTGAAGAAGGGCGACGTTCTGGCCGACGGTCCTTGCACCGACAAGGGTGAGCTCGCGCTCGGGCGTAACGTACTGGTGGCGTTCATGCCATGGCGCGGGTACAACTTCGAGGACGCGAT